>JAYVXU010000033.1:0-15908 GCA_043784925.1 Candidatus Adlerbacteria bacterium | reverse complement strand
ATAAAGAAGCATATCAACTACTGACACCTGACTGGATTGAGAAACATCTTATTGGTACGAGCACGCTTGGCATATATCCACTTCTTCCTGATAACACCTGCCATTTTATCGCAGCAGATTTTGATGGTGACGGGTGGAAAGCTGCCATAAAGAGATTTGCAAATATTTGCCGGAATTATTCTTTACCTATCTATGTCGAGCGCTCACGCTCAGGGAATGGTGCCCATGCGTGGTGTTTTTTCAGCGAACCATATTCTGCAGCAAACGCTAGAATGATTTTTCTCTCACTGTTGCGGGAAGCAAAAATACTCGACGAGTATGACAGGGATGAAAGTTATGATCGCTTATTTCCGAGCCAAGATTTCTTGTCTGGCAAAGGACTTGGTAATTTAACAGCGCTTCCGCTGCAGGGCGTTCCAAGAAAAGATGGGAACTCTGTATTTGTCGATATAGATAATGACTTCGCACCCTTCGACGCCCAGTGGGAATTTCTCGCTTCCGTGACGAAGTTGTCCTTTGCGGGCTTGGATACTTTAATGGCGGGATTTTCGAATACTACAGTAGCTACAACTGTAACAAAAAAGAATCCTAAAAAGAAAAACGAAGTACCAATTTTAACCCTACGAAACACATTGGCTATTCATTGTAGTTCAGTACCACCAAAGCTTGTTTCATATATCCGCGAACATCTTAACATCCTCAATATCGAGCGGTTAGTAAAAGAGCGTGCTGGCCTACCTACATACGGATTGCCAAAGTATATAAAGACACTTTCTGTTGACGGTGATTCTTTGAATATTCCTCGCGGGTTCCAACATAATATTCAAGAGTGGTTAACGGAAAATAGTATCCGTTATGGACTTGTTGATGAGCGGCCCCAGCTCGACATGATCGAATATGCTCAGCACATAGCACTACGCCCATATCAACAAAAAGCGGTCGATGCTTTTGAAAAAATCGACAACGGTGTACTTGTTGCACCTGCCGCTTCAGGTAAAACCATGATGGGACTTTCCCTCATAGCGCAAAAAAGACAGCCCGCGATAATCATTACTCATCGGCGTCAAATATATGAACAGTGGCGAGATCAAATTGAAAGTAGTCTGGGTATTCCGAAACGTAAGATTGGACAGATATCATCGACCAAAAAGCAGGCTTTACTGCCCATTACTGTGGCTATGGTGCAAACATTAAGCCGTATGAAAGATTGGAAGGGGCTTGAGAGTGCGTTTGGGACTGTCATTCTTGATGAGTGCCATCATGTGCCGGCGCACATGTTTCGAGATGTGCTCTCGAGATTTAATTGCAGATATTTATATGGACTCACTGCAACGCCGGATAGGAAGTACAACGATGGAAATTTGATAGCAGTCTATATTGGTCCAGTCGTTCATACAGTGGATAAGATAGAGGTTGAAAATAACAATAATTCGCAATCAGAAATCGTCACTCCGCTCATGGCGCATGAGGTGCGGGTGTGCCCCACTGACTTACGCGTACCGTTCGGGGAATCACTCAGACATTTCCCACTTGTTGCAAAAGTGATTTCGCATGACACGAATCGGAACACTCTCGTAGCGAATAATGTTGCATCTGTTGCGCGAGATGGAAAGAAATGCCTCATCCTGACAGAAAGAAAAGAGCATGTGGAAATACTCAGTGCATATCTCAAGAAAGAATTCGAAGTCACTACGTATTCTGGAGATCTATCAGCGCGAGCAAGAGAATTCGCGTTACAAAAGATAAGAAGTGGACGCTTTCAGATACTCATTGCCACTGGTCAGATTTTAGGTGAAGGTGTCGACATCGCTGGACTCGAAGTATTATTCCTGACATTTCCTGTGTCATTCCATGGAAAACTTGCGCAGTATGTAGGTAGAATCAAACGGGAAGGTGGATCAAAGCTCATATTCGATTATCGGGATTCGCATATACCGCTTCTCGAGAAAATGTGGAAGAAGCGCTTATCGTACTACCGAAAGGAAGGATTTGAATTACACGAATAGTTGGAAATCGATCCACTATCGAGGCGATTCTTTCATGCTTATGAGAAAAGTTCGAATCCTTTATGGATTCGAACTTTTCGACATTAACGCTCTTTCTATAAAACCCTTGTTTTACAAGGCGAAACGGTCGAGTAACACCGTCTCAGGTTCCTGCGGAGAGGGAGGGATTCGAACCCTCGATACCTTGCGGTATGCCGGTTTTCGAAACCGGTGCTTTCGACCAACTCAGCCACCTCTCCGTATAGTCGCTAATTAACTAGTGTGGACGTAAAATAGCATTTTTTTGACGTTTAGGCTATATTTGTTCTGTGCAACTGGAGGGCCCTATCGTCTAACGGTTAGGACGCCGGCTTTTCAAGCCGTTAATCCGGGTTCGATTCCCGGTAGGGTCACAAAAGACACAAACATCCCGCTTGAGCGGGATTTTGTGCTTTTGTGACGGGCGCAAGCGATGTTTTGTATTTGCAAAACCGTGCGCCGGGGTCGCGAGCGAATTTTGCGACGGCAAAATTTGACTTGTGACCACAAAAGATAGAGTAAAGCCCGAAAGGCGCCTTTTGCGTCTGGATGACCCTAAGAAAGACACTTGAGTGTCTTTCGGCGGGGAATCGAAAGGGTTGAGTATGTCGCAACGAGTCCCCTTGGGGCGAAGTGAGATACGAAACCCATACTGTGCACTCGACAGTGTGATGAGGCATCACCTGTAAGGAAAGTTTCCCGGTAGGGTCATGGCATCAGTTCGTCCTTATTTTACAATAGTTTTTTTGTGTACTAAGAGTGTGTTTCGAACTTAGCACGGTAGTGCTAATGTAAGTATCCTACACAGGTCAGAACTTCATCATTTAAACACCGCTGTGTGGTACAGTTGCCTTTTACAAGTTATAATTGAAAATAAATGAATATGAAATTATTGATGGCGCTTACAGTGCTTGCGACGTTCAGCGTCGGTGCGAATTTTGCCAATGCGGAGCGGGTGGCGGAATCAAACGTGCCCGCAGCAGTTACCATTGCGCTTGAAAGGCTCTACCCTGGAGAGAACGTTACATGGGAAAGTGAGGGAGCTAATTACGAAGGAGAGTTTAAGGTAAAAGGTGCAGAGACCTCTGTCCTTCTCAATGCGAATGGAAACGTACTTGAAGTAGAGGAAGATATCGACGTAAACGCTCTACCTAAGGCGATAGCCGACTATGTCTCCAAAAATCTACCCGAACAAAAGATAAAAGAAGCATCCAAGACCACTGATACAAAAGGAACTGTCACCTATGAGGTCCAGATAAAAAAGACTGACTATCTATTCGACGCCAACGGCAATTTTCTTAGGAAGACAGAGAAAGATAAGTAACTAATGCCTCCAGCTACCCCCCAAGTAGTACACAAGATGTTGCTGAATAATACGACAAAGGTGAACGAAACCCCAAGCACTCGGGTGGTCGGTCATTGAGAAAGGAATGCACCGTAAGCAACTCTGTACTTAGATTGAGTCAAAAGACACGCAACATAGGCCACTGAATGTCCTATGTTTTTTATACTCCCAATGTTTTGCACGCTATTTGGTAATAGTAATTTGAGTAGACTTTTGAGAAATAATAGTGCCTGATGAGTCTTTACTTACAAAATTTATTGTATATGGCCCACTTCCTTTCCAATTCCAATTAGTTATATCGACAAGAGCTTCTTTGTGAGGATAGTCCACTGGAGTATCTTGCATTTGATTTAGTTGGCCTCCATCAACCTGCCAAAACATTGAATATTGAGAAAGAGGAAGATTGTCGAGAATTGCCTTGAACGGCTGTACTCCCGTTACACCACTTCCTTGACTTGGCCACCAGATTGAGGTGTTTTGTGCCTGTGGGCTTGGAGGAGGAGTTGAAGGGGTTGAGGTTGGCGTCGGTGTTGGGGAAGGGGGAGGAGTAGGCGTGGTACCAATGGTCACAATACCTGCCCGATCTATCCAGGTGTAGAGTTGTGACCAATCACTACTAAAGACCCCTACTTTAACTACATACGTACCAGAGCTATTAGGAGTCCATTTGATTGCATACTGCTGTGTTTGCGAACTACTAAAATTTTGACCAGCAAAAGTTTTTTGGGCTACTTTTACCCCGCTCGAATTGTATACTTCTTCATCAATAAGTACATTAGGAACTGCACCACCTTGGTTGGTCAGATTCACTGTAGCAATTTCATTTTGACCAATAGTTCCTGTGGGAGGAGACACTTGTGTTGAACTTATAAAACTTGGAGCAGATGGTGCCGGTTGTGGATTTTGGGGATTAAGAAACCAAGTAGAAAAAGTTTGTTCAACTGGTTTGTTTTGAATAAAGTAGTCTGTGTTGCCCGATCCGCCAGTATTCGCAGGAGAAGCGGCATACCAAAGAGCAATTCCTTCTAAGAAAGAGTAGTTATTCCAGTATTCCAAAAGTGCCGTATAGTCGTTAACCTGCTCTTGAGGGTCGTATGCTCCCTGAGCTCCTGAGTTCCATGGTTGCAACCGTGCGTTAGTGACGCTACGGTACCCCATTTCAGAGAAAAGTATGGGTTTATTAAACTGTTGTTGTATAGGGGTAATGTTAGTTTTGTTCCAATTATCCCAAGAGCTTTTAAGAGATGCAACCGAGCCATCTCCTCCCAGTTCGTAATATGCTGAGATTCCAATGTAGTCGAGTGCATCCCAAAATCCTATTTGCGGCGCTTCGTTTTCAAATGAGTTGCCATTGCCCCAGTTTGCATCATAAAAGACTTTTCCATGGTATATATTTCGAACCGCCGCAATCATTGAGTGCCACTTAGTGGTGTTGTCAGGGTTCACTTGACCCGAAGACATGCTAATGAGTTCAGTACCTACGCAGTATTTTTCTACCTGATTTTGTTCAGCTAACGTTGCATATTTGGTGAGTAATGAAGAATAATTACTAAACCACAACGTGCGGCTTGAGGGGTTTAGGTGTGCCCGCCATTGTCCATCAATTGGGTCTACATGGAGACTGAGCACGACTCCCATGCCTTGAGAGTGTATATATTGTATTGCAGATACTACTGAAGCATCTGTTGGGGTCACTGAGCTCGGTATAATGTCGGTCGAGTAACTGGTTTGCTCAATATATGGGAGGATGAGAGTAATGTAATTAAAACCGAGCGATTTCATATGAGATACAGTTTGCTTAAAATCATTACTTCCAAAATCAGTGGGAGATACGGGGTACATAGTCATGCTCTTTTGCCACGCCACAACGGATGCTTGAGCATGGTTTGGGACTGCGAGGGCTGCAATATTAAAAGAAGATATAATCAAAAGCAGAAAAAATGCGACAAGAAACTTATTTCGGGGAGTGGCTGCCGTATGTATGTGCATATATGAATATATCTATCTATATGAGTAGTGCATCTATAATACCTTTATAATACCTTGAAAATCAAAAGATAGGATGAAGAATGCATCTAGCTGAATTATTTTATTACGTTCAAAAGCCATATTCGAACTTCACAAGCTCTTCAGGAGCTGTGGTTTAGAGTTGTTTGTAGTTCAGGTGCTTATTTATTTAATTAAAAAAACTATATGACAACACTCATAAACAATTCGACCCCTGGGCGCACAGAGACTCCAATTATAGTTGAGCGTTCCGACGACTCAGCAGGCTGGGCTGTTGCAGTAATTGTATTACTCATGGTACTAGCAGCCGGTGCTTACCTTTGGTCTCGCTACCATCATGTTGCAACGGTTCAGAGTGCAAGTACTAACATAAATGTATCCCTGCCTTCACCTGTAGCCCCGGCTGCGACTGGTAATTCGGGTGCGCAACAGTAGTAAATATAATTAGTTTTATTAAAAAATAAGACATAAACTATATGCTAGGATTCCTCGGTTCATATGCGCTTGCTTCGTTTTTTGGGGAGGAGTTTTCCTTGCATTCATGCGGAAGTTGGCTAAGAGTGAAAGCGGCAGGGTAGGGTAAGTCACCCGAGCCAGGAACACGTGCGATGGGGGAAATGCACTATTCCACTGGGCTCGGGTGACTACCGAAGGGCACGTTTGTGACAAACGTACAGCCATGCTGGGTATATGGACATGACCTCCCTCGGTTCTGTTCTTCTAAGTGCAGTATAGAGGAAATAAAGTTAAAAGTTAATGATAGTATGGGAGAGTGAAAAGACTTATCATTAAATTTGCACAATCTCTCCTCTTTCTCTTCATTTTGGATGTTCCTCTGTTTGTATATGCAGAAAATACTGGTGCAATCCAGGACCCTCTCACTCAAAAACCTGTTGTATGTTTACTGCGGGGCTACTTAAACGGCATATATTCCCTTGGGCTTGTAATTTCTGTTCTCGCTATAGCCTACAGCGGCTTTATGTTTGTTCAAGCGCGCAATAATCCACATGGTTTGGATGACGCTAAAAGGAATTTTTTTCGGGTAATAGTTGGGGTGTCTCTCTTCGTGGGTTCCTGGTTGATTGGGGTCACCCTTGCAAATGTGCTGAATCTCATACTGCCCGGGACTATTACAGGGATTGCAGCGTGTTAGTGTGCTTTAAGGTAAAAATAAATATCTTCCAGGGCTTTAACGGCATCTCCCGCTGCAATATTATTTTGGTGGTATAGAGCGTTTGAGCAATCTCCTGCAGCCCACACTCCTTCCACACTTGTTCTTTGGCTTTTACCATCAACCTTTACTCGGCCCCACTCGTCTAAATCGACAAGATTTTTTACATACTCTGTGGAGGGTATCATTCCTATTTCAACAAAAATACCTGCAGTTTGAATAGTGCGCTTTTCATTGGAATTTTTGTCTAAGATCACAATACCATCTACAAATGCACCCCCAGTCACTTCGATAGGTTCTGTATTAGTCAATGCCTGCATGTTTGGGTGTGCAAGCACAGCTTCGACGGTGGAAGGGTCTGCCTTGTCAAACGAGGCGCTCCTGTGGATGAGTGTCACCGAGGTAGCGTACGCAAGCAGTTGCGCCGCTGTTTCAAAACCGGCGTTCCCTCCTCCAACAACAACTACATTTTGTCCTCCAAATAAGGGCCCATCACATGAGGCACAGTAGGTAACTCCTTTGTTTTCAAACTGAAGGGCTCCCGGCACATCGAGTTTTTTTCGAGAGCCGCCAGTAGCTATTAAAACCGTTCGTGCCTCGTAGGTAGATTTATTGGTGTGAATCGTAAATGTTTTTGATGACTCTACTTTTTCAACGAGGGAAACACGCTCTGCAAGGTGTATATCGACACAGTCGCGAGCGTATGCGCGCAAATGTTTTTCTAACGAACGAGCAAGATCAATCCCTGAAATTTTTTCTGTTCCTATCCAGTTTTCAATTTCAATTGAGTCGATACTCTGGCCTCCTATAGTTTCGGCAATGAAAAGAGTTTTTAGTTGTTTGCGTGCAGCATATACCCCAGCAGCAACACCTGCAGGTCCTCCTCCTATAATAGCTAAGTCGTACATTAGTGTATTTTCGGGTGAAGTAAGATAAAAGTAAAGCTTGTCTCTTATTTAATTTTGGGGCGTCGAAGGAAGGATGGCACGGCACCCCACTCATCGTCCTCTTCATCTTTTTTGACCTTGGGCTCTGTGTCCATAGTTGGTGTTTTGATTTCAGGCTCTTTCGAAAGAGGTGGTGTGACCTGTTGAGGGGAAGGTGGAGTGTTAAAAATTTTGCTCATAGTCCCGACAGGAGGTACGTCTGCTTCTTTTGCATCGCGGCCAAAAGTAAAGAGTGGCATACCGCGCTGCTGGTTTGCATTACCTGGTGTTGGAAAGCCGGTTGCTATAACGGTCACGCGTACGTCATTTTTCTTAAGTTTGTCATCCTTGATTGCACCAAAAATTATTTTAGCGTTAGGATCCACGGACTCCGTTACAATCTTTGCAGCTTCATGGACTTCAATCATTCCAAGGTCATCACCGCCGGCGATAGCAAAGAGTACTCCTTTAGCTCCATTGATAGAAAGTTCGAGAAGTGGGGAAGAGACTGCCATTTTTGCGGCTACTTGTGCGCGATTTTCGCCAGATGCAATACCGATGCCCATCAGTGCTGACCCTGCATTTTCCATCACAGCGCGAATATCGGCAAAGTCGACGTTAATGATGCCGGGGTGGGTGATAAGGTCTGAAATTCCTTCAACTGCTTGTTTTAAAATATCATCACACATTGCAAATGCGTTTTTGAGAGTAGTGTCTTTTGCAACGCTTGCTAAAATCCGGTCGTTAGGAATTATGATAAGTGCATCCACCTCCTTTCGCAGATCTTCAAGTCCTTGTTCTGCTAGACGCATTCGTTGTTGACCTTCAAAGGAAAATGGTTTGGTAACGACAGCAACGGTTAAGGCGCCAAGCTCTTTTGCGGTCTTGGCAACAATTGGGGCTGCTCCAGTGCCCGTGCCTCCGCCCATGCCACAGGCTACAAACACCATATCTGAACCTTTCATGGCCTGTTGGATTTCTTCTTTTGTTTCTTCGGCAGCGCGTTTGCCAAGGTCAGGGTTCATACCAGCGCCCAGACCACGGGTTAAGTTTTTACCGATGTGGATTTTCTTTTTTGCGAGTGACTGATGGAGATCTTGTGCATCGGTGTTAATGGCAACGAAGTCGACACCGCGCATCTTATTTTCCATCATATGATTGATGGCGTTGTTGCCGGAGCCTCCGACACCAACTACACGAATACGAGCGAACGCTTCAATTTCAGGTTGTACTTGCGGCATGTATCACACTCTAACACTACAGACAGGCTTTGCAAATATTTAGCGTTATTTCCGCAGTTAGGAGCATAAAAGATAGGTATGTAAAGGTTAGGGTAAGAACTTTTTTAAATATTTAAATGTGCCGCGTATAATTTCTTTGATGTCTCCAAACGAGCCCGAGTGTAATTGTTCTATTCCTTCACCCGAGGTAAAACCCCATACAGTAAGCCCGTAAGCAACTGACCACATACCGTCGCTGAGCTGCATTTTTGTAGCAGTACTATCGGAAAAGGTGGCAATACGCGAAGGGAGCTTAAGTACCAGTTTTGCAATATCGGTTGCAGAATGAAGTGAGGAGCCTCCGCCCGTTAAAAGTATTCCCGCTGGAAGGAGTTCACTTTTACCTAGTCTTTTTAATTGAGCTTCGATAAGCTTAAATATCTCAACTAGTCGTCGATTAGTTATGTCATCAACTTTCTTCTTTGATATTGGGGCCGCAAGTACTCCTCCTTGCTTTAGTTGCTCAGCATCTTCCGGAGAAATTCGCAAACCAAGTGCGAGGTCGTTAGTTACATCGGCCGAGCCTACGGGAAATATTTTAAGAGAGATAGGTTTGCTGTCTTCAAAAATTACCATAGACACTGTTTCGGCACCTATATTCACCAGCACGCACCCTACTCGTTTTTGCATTTTTGAAGTTGCAACAAAACTTGCAGCAACGGGGGAGGCAACTAAGTCTTCAACCTCGACTCCGGCTCGCTCTACAGCTTCGACTAAGTCGCGCACATGGCGCTCTATGCACGTTATAAAAAGAGTCTCGACTGAAATTCGCGTACCTTTCATGCCTATAGGGCTCCCACCCATAACAGGGACTCCATCAACAAAAAACCGAAGAGGGATAGTGTGTATAATTTTTCGATTAAGAGTGGCTGAGGGCGCCAAAGCTTTTTCGCTTGCTGCAATTGCACGTGGAATGTCGCGATCGGTAATTTCTGAGTCACCCCGCTCTACAACCACTTCGCCTCTTGCAAACGCTTCGTCGACCCCTACACCTCCTAGGGATACATACGCACGTTTGATAGGAACTCGTGCTGCTCTACTTGCTTGTGCTACGGCTGCGGCAATAGAGCGCGCTGCCTCTTCGATTGACACCACGTATCCTTGTTTGAGGCCGCGGCTTTCGGCATACCCACTTCCTAAAACGCGCGGCGGCTGCCGAGGATCTTCGGCAAGCTCGGCTATTACCACTTTAACGTGGTAGGTGCCTATATCAATTCCTGTAACAACTTTACTCATCAATACGAAGACCGAACCGTTTCATGATTCGGCACTCTTCGTTTTCCATTGTAGCACTATGATCGTATCCTTTTAAATGGAGTAGTCCGTGGATAAACAAATACACAACAAAAGTGTCGGGTGTCATACCAAAATCTTTCGCTTGTTTGTGTGCGGTTGTTTTGCAAATAAGTATTTCTCCGGAAGTGTGAGAAAGGGGGAAAGCCAACACATTACTTGCAAGTTCCTCTGACGCACTAGTGCTGTCTTTTTGCTTTTTTTCTCGCTCTGAAATGGGTTTTTTGTACACCATTGCTTTTCGCATTTGCGAAGAAGACAAAAAAGCGACAGATAAATCGTATCGCTTTTTAAGAACATGAGTTTTTAACTGTTCAAACAGTGTGTCCAAAGGAGGAATTAGCGGCGACGAGGTCCACGTGTTGTGCGCTCGAGCATTTTGCCAAGTTTGATGAGTTCTTGAACTTCTTCTCGACGCTTGATGACCTTGAGAGTTTGTTTTCGTCGTACGATGCGAGATTTGATACGCACGTGATAGCGTCGAGTGCGCATACGCTGGATAAGCCCCGTGCCTTGCACGCGCTTAGAAAAGCGGCGGATCATATTGACCGCCGTCTCGTTCTCGTTTTTCGATACCTCCGCGTTTGTTGCCATGTGTGCCCTATAATATCACCGACCTCGAGCTCACGCAAGCCCTACACCTTCATAGTTTTGAGGAAGCGGGGAAGGGTTGCAAGAGGGACAATATGTTGGGAGCTGTTGATCATGGAGCGCACAATTATAGTGCCATCAATAGCCTCTCGCTGGCCCATTATAAGGAGATGTGACACCCCTTGTTCGCGGGCACATTCCATTTGGGGGCCGAGGCTTTTTGCATCAAAGGACTGCGAAATGGGCACTTGTGCGGTTCGAAGCATGTCTACAACATTGAGCCCCTGGAGTTTGGCTCGCAACCCTAGTTGTACAAAATAAATTTTAGGAGCGCAGGAAGGAAGCGGGGTTCCCATATGTGGCTTAGTAAGACCTTTTTTTCGAAAGAAGATACTTGCAGACACTCCGGCACTGTCTTTTTTAGTACTAATTTTGCGTACATAGTCGTCAAAGCGCCCACCGAGCCCCGACAAGATAGTGGCGTCTTCCTCGGCTAAGTCCAGTGCAAAAGTGACCCGAGGTTCGCGTGCGTCTCCTACGAGCAAGTCGTCAACTTCGTAGGGGATGCCGAGGTGCTCAATATATTCCAACACTTCTCGAAAATGGGTGCGACTTTTTTCAGAAAGAAAATTCATAGAGCGAGGCGCTTCACTTAGTATGCTGCGACAGGGGAGGTTAGTACACGAGTATACGGAAAGAGGATTCTCACTTGTTGCTTTTCGACACCATGGGTCTAGTGCTTGTGAATGTTTGCGCAAATAAGTAGTGAGTTCGCGCTCAAAGCGGACCTTAGAGTCCCGGTCGCCAAGTGCGTTCACTCGAATACGGGAGACGGTGCTGCCCCATTCAGTGAGTATCGAAAAAAGCGTCTTAAGTAAAATTATTTCTCCTAAACTTTCAGGCGACCCCACAACGTGGAGCCCAAATTCACCCACATCTCGAGCAACAATTCCTACAGGAGTGTGGGCTGGGGTCACACTTGCGTAATAGGCAAGCACAGGTTCAGGACTTTTTTGGTGAGTGAGTCTTTGTGCACATGACTCAACACTGGTGTGGTACGTGTTGAGTGCACGTGGCCTTTTGCCTGGTAGACCTTTTTCGACCACTTGTATGGGGCGAAATCCATAGAAAGAGGAAACGTCGGATGCGTGTGTAATAAACGCTGCTGGTGAAAGGCGTGTTGGTGCATTCATAGCTTTATAAAATTATAATTATTGAGGTTCGGAAGCGCTCCCGGGGAAAAGACCTAAAGATTGGAGAGGTAGGACTCGCACAAGCACTCGGCCGACAATATTTTTTCTAGGAAGAAGACCCCACGCGCGTGAGTCTGAGCTTTCGGGACGATTATCGCCCATCACAAAGTAGTCGCCGCTCATAACAGGGTAGTCATGTGTGCCTCCGTTGCCGTGGTTGACTACAAACGATTCGTCTAACGGCACAGTGGTGCCATCGTCTCGTGTAACACTGATACCTGCGTCGGTCACATGAACAATGTCACCCGGTAGACCTATGATTCGTTTTATAAAAAATTGCGTGGTGTCTTTAGGATACCGAAATACAATAACATCGCCACGCCGAGGTTGTTCGAGATGATACGAAAGTTCGTCGACAATTAAGTACTGACCGTTTTCAAATGTGGGCACCATTGATTCGCCGGATACAATAAATGGTTGTGCAACAAAAAGTCGAACAGGAATGACGATGCATAACGCGAGTAGTGCAAATTTGAGGAGTTCAATGAAAAAATTCTCATTGTGCTCCGGTGACATGCAAGTATTGTATGCTTGCTTTTCTAACTGTGCAAGTTTTTTTAAAAGTTTTATACAAAATTCATGTTTGTTTTTTTATTTTTTAAACTTGAATAGCTTTAAAAAATATTTGTAAAGAAAGTTTTTACTCCGTATAGTGGTTACTATATGCAATGGACACTTGTTGGACTTGGAAATCCTGGTTCGGAGTTTGAACATACGCGACACAACGTCGGCCGTGATTTTTTAATGCAATTTGCAGAGTCGCAAGGTGTAAAAAAATGGAAGGAAGACTCAAAACTTAAAGCGCTTACTGCAAAACAAGAATTGTTTGGTGCAAAAACAACTTTGCTTCTGCCTGACACGTACATGAACAAATCGGGTCTTGCACTACAATCTTTAACCATGTCTAAAAAAGCTCTAGAGCAGCTCGTGGTGCTCCAAGATGAGCTTGATCTGCCACTAGGGAAAGTAAAAATTTCTTTTGGTAGCTCTTCAGGTGGTCACAAAGGCATAGACTCAATTCAAAAAACAGTTAGATCAAAAGATTTTATCCGTATACGGATAGGTATTTCTCAAAGTTCGCCTAAAGGAAAACTCAAAAAACCTCTTTCAGAAGAAACTGCTGACTTTGTGTTAGGAAAATTCAAACCCAAAGAGCAAGAGTTACTTAAGGTGGTATATGGCAGGGTTAACGAAGCGCTCGAAATTTTAATCACTGAAGGTCGCCAAAAAGCCACGATGGTTACACATTCAAAAAATTGACTTCATTCCTTATTCATAATAGTTTGATATAGGAGTGATGCTTAACAAAGGAGGGCATAAATGGCTTATGTTTCTGTAGAACAAATTCGGCAAGCTGCTCTTCAACTTATAGCTCAGAATAAGCCACCCAATTGTACAGGGGTTGCAAAAAGATTAAAAATAAAGACTCGCCATCTAAGGTATCTCATATTTGAGAAGTACCCTCTCTTCTCTATTTCCGAAGTTATCGTTACGCGTGGAGAAACTTGGAACTTGGAGGTGGTATACGAAAAGTATCGAGACTCCGTTGTAAATATTCGAGAGAGTGGCAATTTGCCCTGTGTGTCGCGAATGGCTGTCATTCTTAAAATTCGACTCGACAGCGCCAGACGTTTTTTAAGATTACATACAGATTTTAGCGATAAGCTCAACTTAGTTTCCGAAGATGAGTCCGCGATGTGGGAAGGGGCACGAAAAATGCTTGCGCGAGGTGAACAAGTGACTCGACTTACTCTGGCTCGAGAGATCGGCAGATCTTATACGACAGTTAATAGTATTTTAAAGCAACATCCTAGGTGGATTCAGCATTTAGGTATTTTAAGAGCGGAGAATGGTTCGGGTGTACACAAAAAACTTCATAAAAATAACCAAAAACTCGCCGGTAATTAACCGACGAGTTTCTTTTTTTGCCCAATTTTAAGAATATTTTGAGTCTACTTTGCTGCAGGGGTGGTGTAGGTGAGTGCCATACGCATTTCTTTAGGGTCAAAGAGGGAAATAGTGAAGGGGTAGCGCTTTCCGAGCTCGAGTGCCCCGCGAAGCTTGTCTTCGCTTCCAAACTCCGAGATATGTACCAAGCCCGCGATACCTTCCTCAATTGAGGCTAATGCGCCGTGCTTGTTGAATTTGATGATTATACCTTCAACGCGGTCACCTTTTTTGTATTTATCAATAGCCGACTGCCAAGGGTTTTCCTTAAGAGCTTTGACTGAAAGGGAAACCTTACCGTCTTTGATGTCTATTATCTTCACTTTTACTTGGTCTCCAACTTTAAAGAAGTGACGAGGATCATCAACCAAGCCCCAGTCGATTTCAGAAATGTGGACCAACCCTTCGAGACCCTCTTCGATTTTGATAAAGACACCAAAGTCCACCATACCGGTTACTTCGCCTGGAAGTACATCCCCAACTTGGTAGTGCTCGATTATTTCGCGCTTCTCAGTATCATCTGACCCTTTTTCAGAGAAAATAAGCTTACCTTCTTTAGGAGTGGCCGAAATAACGGTCACTGCCAGTTTAGTGCCAACGAGTTTGCGTAGTTCGTCTAAGATACGGTCCTTATCGCCGTCAGTGACACGAGGATAATGCTCGGGCTTCAATTGTGAAGCAGGGAGAAAGCCCATAAGGCCTTGCCAGTCGAGTATAAGCCCACCTTTGTTAGCTTCTTTGACGAGGAGCTCAAACGGCTTGCGCGCTTTGACAGCCTCTTCTGCTTCTGCCCACACAATAGCCTGGCGAGCCTCCTTGAGCGAGAGCTCAATATATCCGTCCTTGGTGTTCGTGGTTATAACCTTAGCAGCTACAAGGTCCCCAACATTTACGCGCTTGATAACTTCGCGCGCGTTCATGTATTCTCGACCAAAAATAACTCCAGTACCAAAAGGTGGGAGGTCTATGTAGAGTTTTGCACGGTCCAGGGCAAGGACATGGCCCTCGATAATATCTCCTTCTTTCGGAGGTTCTTGTGTTTTTTCGAACAAGTCGGCCATTACCGACACGGGCGAATCCTGCACCACTTCGGGCATTGTTGTTTCTGTTGGCATTATGTTATGTGGTTGTACGATGAATCCTCCTAGGTCACCCTTACAAAATATGAAGGGGAAACTGTAAAGAGATTAATTTCATGCGCTTCGCCCTCACAAACTGAAGGTTTGAGAGAACTATTGCTAATAAAGGCAATTGCAGAGAATATACACTAAATGCTGAGTTATACAAGGGTATATACACAAATAAGGGCCAAACAAATGATGGTAGTATGATGAGTACATGACGGGGGTTAAAAATCCGAGTATTTTAGTTACGATACAAGACGAAAATGCACAAGGAGGTACTATTGCCACTTCATCTTTGCCTGTTAATACGAACGGAGTTTTTTACAGCTACTCAAAAGAAGACATGGTAGGGGAACTCAAGCATTATGGATATGTGCAGTTTATAGCTAAAAACAAAGTATATTGGGTCGCACTTGATGGTGTGACCAATGCGATGGGCTTCCCAACGGAGCAATTTTTCAAAACCGTCATAGATAGTTTTGCAGTGGTGGAGTAAGGCTTGTAAAAGTAGAAAACCCCCGGACATTTGCAGTGTCGCGGGGGTTTTGAGGTCTCTATTGATTGCTCGCTAGAGCCTCGGCGTGAGATTTACGCAATGCATGCTTGCGTTTTTACTCACGCATAGATGGTGTATTTTTCGAAGATGGACATTCTGTCCCCCTGTTTCGATCGGGTGCCGCGGTTCGGCCGGACCAAGTTGCCCGGCCTAAGTTACTGGTCTGGTATGGGCCAGGTTGTCATCACCGACTCCTTTTGAAGGTCGGGGGACCATGGGTCATGGTCATCTCCTCTGTTTGAGTTACTTTCACAAGGTACTCGTTCGGCGCTTTGCCAAACATTAGTCACCATCCGTCTCCTTACCTTTAAATACGAAGGGTAGGTACTATGGTTTATATGGCGGCAAACAAGAAAAAACACCTCACGAGTGAGGAGCGGTTCTGCATTGA
>JAYVXU010000032.1:0-5255 GCA_043784925.1 Candidatus Adlerbacteria bacterium | reverse complement strand
TCCATTAAATAATACCACCTACCATTACTGAATTGGTAGAAATACACCACCGATTCAGGGTGATTAAGTGCCACACTTCTTACTAGTGTCAGTTTTATGTCGAAGTCATACGCTTGATCTTCTTGTCGCTGCTTGTCTTGCATTTCATAAATAGTTCCCACTTCACGTTCTGAAAGGTCCACTTCATTCTCCTTTGTTTTGTGACGCTTGAAACAGGGTAGCAAACGATAGCGCCGGATTAGGCAGACGCTTGATACCTAGATAGGTTTGGTCGTAAGGCTCACTGGCATTACCTATATAGGCCAGTTCTTCCCGCTCCTCTTCTGTCATGCCATCATAATCCTCACTGGAAACCGCATGTCCTTTGAGTTTCCCACTGTCTGCTGCTTTATCCAGTGCATCACTCTCATCCTGCGCGAATACCACTGCAAGGGTGCCGTACTCATTGTATATGAGGAACGGATTATAATCATACGGACTGAGCCAACCCGCCTCAGGATCGTAGTCTCTGGGATTGACAACATTTGCATCGGTAAATCTGTAACCTTCGTATTCTGCTTCCATGTTAGATCCTTTCTATCTTCACCAGTGACGCTTGTGGCGACCTAGTGCGACGCTGGAACGTGTTGTACTGGTAGAGTGCGTTCTCCAGTGAGTTTGACCAGTACCAGTCCACATAGATCTGGCCGTAGTCATGATAGGTGATTGCATATTTGTTCATTTCTATCCTCCTTTGTTGTTCAATGCAAACTCCCACTTGGAATTGAACCAAGATTCGCAGGATCAAAACCTGCCGCATTACCACTATGCTATGGGAGTGACCACTTAGAATGACGCTTGAAAACCGAACGCTTGTGCCGCTTCACGCAGCCCTATATGTGTGCGGTCACGATACATCCGAATGCCAGTGATCTTGTTGATAGCGTACTGTTCCCACTCTGCTTCAGTGGGGTCGAGATTACTGACAGATTCCTCTTGTTGGCAAATGAACTCCTCCACTCGTTGCAGAGACTTGATACGACCCGCCGCATAGCCTCTTTCTCGGTCTGTTACACAATCCACTGATGCTTCCAGTACGTAATTCATTTCCGCATCCAGCCACGCTTTCAGTTCTTTCACTTTCTTTCTCCTTTATTATGACGCTTGAAGGCTATTCCAGTATCTTGGATAGAAGCCATCCGGCCAGTATCCACACACAAGTGATTAAGAATACGAACCCCATGTTATCTTCGTTCCTTTCTTATTAGAATGTCCACCAGAAACAGGCACATTCCGACGATAATGAGTGTGTCCACTTAGTTCTCCTCGTCACAGATAAAGTTAAACCACTGCTGGTCTATTTCGTTGATAATATCCTGCTTCAGTTCCAGCAGAAACGATTGGATGTACCCTGATTTCATGTTATTTCTCCTTTAGTCTACTCTACGGTTCGTACCCGTGATTGTGTTGAACTCTGTCTTATCGCCACCAGACACGTTCTGTCGGTGTTTTGTATGCGACGCTTGAACACCGGAACGTAGTGCCAGTGCCGCCTTATTCGTCTCTTCCACCAGATACTCGGTAGCCTCTAAGTGGTTCTTAGGACGATCACAGAACATCACTGGGTGAAGCGCATTCGCGTCCAGTGATACTGTGAAGGGTACGTTCTCTCCACTCGCCTTTAAATTGGACAGGTCTTCGTGTGCAGAGTTGTGCCACTTGTCCACCTGTTTCGTTCCGTACACGATAGGGGCCAGCTTTGTGACCACTTCTCCATCCTTGTCTGGTGCTTGCAGTGGCGCATTGTCAGAATCTACACAATCCTTGTAGACTATTTTGCCTTCCTTTTCCATCTTACGTTTATACTTCTCACGGTTTTCTGGTGTATTAAACTTCGGGGATTCCTTCCCGCCTTCTATATACCAGTAGAGCCTAACAGTAGTGGTTCCTTCTACGTGAATAGGAGTGCCATTCATATTGTCATACTGGGTTTTAGGTGGATTCGTGAACTCGTACGCTTTTGCTGGTGGAAGTGACGCTTGTACTTCTTTCCAGTACACAAGGAAATAGCGGTAGTACTTTGCGTACGTAGCATCATCTGCCAGGGATAATTGACGCTTGAAAGTGCGTTGTACCACTCCTCCTGCGAAGTACTTCCGTTGTGCTGGCAGGAACTCCGGTATCGGATTGGTGGTACGAGTATTGATAGGTCGAGTGGCGTTAAGTGACGCTTGATACACATGATATTTCGCATCGTCACTGGCCCACTCTGCGATCTGGTTCTCAGTGGGAAGTCCTAAAGTGGGAACAGAGACGCTTGCAGTGGGACGTGGTACGACTGCAAGCTGCGGCGGTACGACATTCTTCTTCGGAACCGGCGCGACATAGGTACACTTGATACCCATTGTGTGGCAGTAGCGAACCACTGCAAGACGCCTGCGTTCTTCTGGTGATATTGTCGGTGGCATAATCATTCTCCTTTGTAGTGACGCTTGAAACATACTCCTACTGGGAATCGAACCCAGAACACGCCTTTATAAGAGACGCGCTTTACCATTAAGCTATAGGAGTGACGCTTGTTATTCCGGCGACCAGACGACGCTTGAGGCATGATTGACCACGTAGTAGTACGTACCCACTTTCGCCATACGACAGGTATCTGTCAAGTCTTTAGCCAGCGCCACCATATCCCGTTCTGGTCCTTGCGACGCTATAGACTCTCTTCCTGCGAATCCCACTCGAATCATCTTGCACATTATCCCTGTTCCTCCTTTATGGCTTGTGCCATTTGTATCGCTTGACAAAGAGAGCCAGAAGCGATAATCCACTTCTGGCCATTAATGACGATTGTGTAATTCACTGGTAGTCCTTGCATGATGTTGCAGGATACCTCCTCGACGCTTGAAACCTTACGAACAGACGCTTGACAAGAATACGTCGTATGGCACGATGTCGAAACAGACGCTTGTGGTAAACCCACTGACGCTTGTGGGCGGTTTGTATTCGTCACAGATAGGACACACGGAAAGATGGTGGCTAATACATTTCATGACGATTGTACCTTTCTAGTGAGACATCTTATATTGACGCCTGGACACTTGAATCTGTAAGGCGTGCATGGTAGACCAGTCATTTCTACCGTCTGCCCTGTCCGCCAATTTATCTGCAAACTGGGGCTTGTATCCCTCTTCTGCCATAACGAGTATAGCCGCTTGTTCCGATACGGCACGAACATATCCGTAACAGAAACCCAGTTCGTCAAACATTCCCACTTTGTATGTATGCATGATTACCCTCCTTTGTTATCGAACATTCCTGCCCGTGGTAATGCACCACGAATGACGCCTGTACGCCATGACGCTTGTCGCAGGACACCCACTATTTAACGCTTGTTCCGACAATACAAAAATCAGACATCCACGGGCATTGTGATTGCAGCAGGTTTGCAGTGTACGGATGACTGCCCACTTCCGTATCTATTTCTACCTGCATACGGATACCGTTTTCTACGTAGTAAAGAACATACTTATACTTATACATGACGCTTGTATCCTTTCGACGCTTGTGGGCCTATAGAGGAGGCAGGGTTATTGGAAATAAGGGATGACGGAAAAAGCGGCGGAAGTGAAACCAGACAGACGGCAGAATACCCCACTCTACGTCTGTTTAGAGTGGGGTATCTATTAGGCGGATTGTTGCGCTATCCTTGCGTCCATTTCCGCATAGTACTTTTTGGCACGTTCCTTGTTTTTCGCTTTTTTGTTCTGTTTCCGGTTAAATTCGTGGGCCTCCCGTCTTAACTTGTGACGTGCAGCCGTTTCTCTCTCTTTCTTAATAGCAGGATTATTCGCTATTGCTATTTTACGTTCCAATTCCGTATTGTACCAGTTCCTACAGATCCGCGTATATTCCTCTGTAGACATGAACGCGCTGGCGAACATCTGCTTGCGATTAAATGCCGCCCCACGTTTCCGCAGAACAGATATGTCTATGCCTATACTTTCCGCGTAGCGTTCTCTAACCGTCCATCCGTTCGCGTTAGTATCGCGAACATAAAGTATAGGATTGTTCTGATTCAGTAGACTGGCATAGTACTTTGCGTCTGTCGCATTTTTGGCAGAAAGTATCGGCTTATGAAACGAATCCGCCTTTTGTACGGTCGTAACACGCGGAACTTGCAAACCTTTTACGACGTGCAGGTATGTATCGCCTGCTATCGGGGCATCATACTGTATGGTAGTATGCTGTTCTCCTTCTAACGTGTAATAGTGTACTTTTGACGGTCGCACGACGTGTACTTTTTTGCTTGCGTCCGTATAGTACTCTATCGCACTGGCTTGCGATACTACTTCTTTTGTGACCGTAGGAACTGAAACGTGGGGCGAAAGTAGCATCTTGCGACCGATACCTGCGCGTATAGGGTTTCGTGCCGTGTATACCTTCTCAAATACTGCGCGTCCCATTCGCCAATTGATAGCAGAGGCTTGCGCGTCCACATAGCTATATCCTGCGCTAATTTCCGCATATAGCGTCGTATCAGGAATAAGAGAAGGTATCTTTATTCCTCGATAGGTTTTCTCTGTTACGCGTTTCGCTGGCAGGATAGCCTCATTGACTTTTCCGTGGTACAACCCGCCATACTTGCAATGCCCGTGGGACGTACGTTTAGAAGTTTTACCTTCTGCTACATCCGGTAGGTGTTCCGCCGAAGCAGACGCAAACGCCGAAAAGGAACTGCCTTTATTTGGCATCTGTTTGTACCTCTAATGGCAGAAAGTCTACACCACCCAGTCTACTGCCACATTCGTCACATACTACCATGACAGAGCAGGTTTTACCGTCATAGTTTACTGCCACAACAGAATGGCAGTGTTCCGTACACTTGCACATATTTTACTACCTCCTTTATTGGATTGACAAACAAGGAATATAGACCGTACTCTGATGTATCTATATTCCGTCACAAACAGAGAAGGGAACAGATAACGTGCTATCATGCTCAGATGTAGCAGGAAACCTATTCCCTCTCAGGATAGCGAACGTGGGGCGGTTAGATGGAGCCCGCTGCCGCTTCTCCCCCGTCAATTACGGCCTGCGTCTCCGCTGCCTTCTGTGTATCGAAGTAGGATACCAGTCCTGTCGAAGCCGTTTTGACAATCTTGTCGGCGGTTCCGGCATCTTCAGCCTTAACGCCGAATTTGAGCGACATAACGTGGGCAGAGGCGCCGGTAACAGCAATCAGACACTCAGCGAATTCCTTTGCGTGGGTGGGCGAT
>JAYVXU010000031.1:0-16396 GCA_043784925.1 Candidatus Adlerbacteria bacterium | reverse complement strand
ACACTGGTGTGCTGGGAGACAACGCTACAAATCCGAGCGGGTTGTATGACCAGCTTTCAAGTTGCGTGTCGTTAATTGAAATTGTCGAAACCTGCAATATCACATGCCCCACCTGCTTCTCGGAATCTCCGCTGGGCAAACAAGGTTCGCATTTGCGCTACACGCCTTTGTCTCAAATTAAGGCCCGGATTGAGAAAGTTCTGGCACAAAAAGGAGAGATAGAAATTCTGCAGTTGTCGGGAGGAGAGCCAACACTTCACCCCGACTTGTTTGAGCTCGTTCGCTGGGCCGGTGCGCATGAGAAGATTCGTTTCATCTTCCTCAATAGTAACGGGATTCGTTTTGCGCGAGACGCGGCGTTCACTGCCGGGTTTGCGGATGCCTTTCCTCGAGGTAAATTGCTGCTCTACTGGCAGTTTGACGGTCCACAAGAAGCGGGTCAGGTGGAGCTTCGTGGCACTGACTTGCGTCCTATCCGGCAAGAAATTTTGGCAGAGATTGCTCGGATTAATCTCACCACTATTTTGGTTATGACGGTGACGAACGCGAATCTTGCCCATGTCTATGAAACCGTGGCTTTAGGTTTGAAGTACCCCAACATCCGGGCCGCGCATTTTCAACCCGTGTTCCTTAGTGGAAGAACGCCTGCTCTGTGGGCTACCACTAAAGTGCGGCCGGTAACAACAGCTCGTGTGCTCCGCGCCTTGATTGAAGGGTCAAACGACTTTTTGTCAGCAAAGGACTTTACACCACTTCCGTGTGGCGACCCCAATTGCCATGTGGTCAGTGGGATACTGCGTCCACCCGGGTTGCCTCTCATACCTTTGGGTGACCTCGTTGATGTAAAAAGCCTGTCTAGCCTCGCCAACAAAGTCCACTGGGAACTCAGTGATTTGGTTACCTGTGGGTGCGACAACAACGAACTGGGCGAAGTGCTCAAGCAATTTGGATTGAATGAAGAGCACGCCTTCGCTATCTCTGTCAAAAAGTTTATGGACAGAGGAGACTGGGATCGGGACAGGACCGACCGGTGCTGCACGCATGTTATAAACGCTGAGGGTGAGCTTGAGTCTTTTTGTGCCTACTATTCTAAACCGCAACCGCCCCGAACAAGAGCCTCGTAGTCCGCCCCAGGTAAGTAGGGCGGTTTTTTTATGCCGGCTCATACCTTGCCGCATCTTGTTTGAGCGCGGTATACTAAAGAGTAATGTCAGGAGTAGCAATTAAACGCGTTGTGCGTGCCGGATTTCTCGATTTTTGGAGGAATGGTTTTGTCTCCTTTACCTCCATTTTGGTTATGACCGTCACGTTGTTTGTGCTCGGCACCACCCTCATGGCAGGGATGGTGCTCAATACAACGTTGGCACTTCTTCACAACAAAACTGACATCAACGTCTACTTCACCACCACGGCAACAACCGAAAAAATAGATGAATTTAAAAACACGGTTGCGGCACTGCCCCAAGTCCAGTCGGTGAAACTCCAAACAGCCGACGAAGCTCTTAAGGCGTTTCGAGACGCGCACCAAAATAACCAACTCATTCTTCAAGCAATAGACGAGTTGGGGCAAAACCCTTTAGGGGCAGTGCTCAATGTCAAAGCAAAAGATATTTCTCAGTACGACGCTATAGGCAAATTCCTTAAAGACCAGCAAGACAAAGCAGTGGGTGACCAAAACATCATAGACAAGGTTAACTACTTCGACGTCCAGTACAGGGCAGCCGTCGACCAACTCCAACACATTACAGAAGAAGCAAAAAAAATCGGGTTTATTATCCTCATTTTGCTCATACTCACCACACTCGCCATTTCCTACAACACCTTCCGGCTTATTATTTACATTTCTCGCGAGGAGATACAAATTATGCGACTCGTTGGGGCTGGGTCTATGTATATTCGCGCACCCTTTATGGTCGAAGGGGCGCTCTATGGGCTTGTTTCAGGTCTGCTCACGCTCCTTCTTTTTTACCCGCTCACTTACTACCTCGGGCAATCGACCGAAAAGTATTTTGATGGTATAAATGTATTTTCCTACTACGTAACGCATTTTCCTTTCTTCTTTGCGGCAATTGTAGGTACAGGTGTTGTGTTGAGTATTATCGCGAGTTTCTTGGCAGTTCGAAAATATCTAAAAATATAACTACATATGCATAACCCTAAATATATTTTTGTTGTTGGTGGAGTGATGTCAGGAATAGGTAAGGGGGTCGCAACGTCCTCAATCGGCCGTATTCTCAAATCCAAAGGCTTTACAGTCACTGCACTCAAAATCGACCCCTACATAAACGTCGACGCCGGGACCATGAACCCCACCGAACACGGTGAGGTTTTTGTTTTGGATGACGGCTATGAGACCGACCAGGACATGGGTAATTATGAACGTTTTTTGGGTGAGACGCTTCCTTCCATCAATTACATGACGACCGGGAGTGTCTACCAGGAAATTATTCGACGCGAGCGCAATCTCGAATATAAAGGCCGCAATGTCGAGGTTGTGCCCGATGTGCCACTGGAGGTGATCCGTCGCATAACTGAGGCGCAAAAAAATGCCAATGCTGAGGTGACCTTGGTTGAGGTTGGAGGGACTATTGGAGAATATCAAAATATTATTTTCCTCGAGGCTGCCCGCATGCTCAAGCAAAAATTCCCCCACGATGTTGCGGTTGTTATGCTCTCCTATGTGCCAATTCCGCAAAATATTGGAGAAATGAAAACAAAACCCACTCAGTATGCGTCGCGCGAACTCAACTCCGCCGGCCTTCAGGCTGATGTTATTTTAGCCCGTGCGACTGTGCCAATTGACGCCAAACGAAAAGAGAAAATTGCGACGTTTTGTAACGTGCTCCCTGAGCGTGTTATTTCTGCCCCAGACGTGAGCAGTATCTACGAAGTGCCTCTTAACTACGAAAAAGATGGAATGGGCGACATTTTGTGTGATGTGTTGGGTCTCGAGCGCCGCGCAACCGACCTGTCCGAGTGGGAAGCCTTTGTGGCGAAATCAAAAAACGGTAAAACGGCAGTGACTATCGCCGTTGTGGGGAAGTACTTCGAGACAGGGGACTTTGTGCTCGCTGACTCCTATATCTCTGTCCTCGAGGCGCTCA
The DNA here is from genome assembly GCA_043784925.1 of Candidatus Adlerbacteria bacterium. Classification (GTDB taxonomy): domain Bacteria; phylum Patescibacteriota; class Minisyncoccia; order Phycocordibacterales; family SBAW01; genus GWA1-54-10. The sequence goes on along the minus strand of JAYVXU010000031.1, from coordinate 13,292 downwards.
AGCATGCAGCATACGCAAATGATGTAAAACTCACCATTGCCTACCTCGACTCCGAGGCTTATGAAAAGGATCCAACAAAACTTCAAGAACTATCAAAGTTCCAAGGGGTAGTTGTTCCCGGGGGTTTTGGCACACGTGGTGTAGAGGGGATAGTGCTTGCAATCCAATACGCCCGCGAAAATAAAATCCCCTACTTTGGGCTGTGCTACGGCATGCAATGGATGACGGTCGAGTATGCTCGAAATGTGACTGGTTTAACTGGGGCAAATACTGCAGAAGTCGACAAAAACGCTCCTCATGTGGTGATAGATGTAATGCAGGACCAAATTGAGAAGTTAACGAAACAAGACTATGGCGGCACTATGCGCTTGGGTAAATACGACTGCGAATTAAAAGAGGGGAGTGTTGCTGCCGAAGCATACGCAACTCACACGGTCTCTGAGCGCCACCGCCACCGCTACGAAGTAAACCCTGAATATATTGAAAAAATAGAGGCAAGCGGTTTAGTTTTTTCAGGCCGCTCGCCGTCAGGCAAACTCATGGAAATAGCCGAACTTCCCAAATCCGAGCACCCTTTCTTCCTCGGTACCCAATTCCACCCCGAATTCCTTTCACGACCCCTGTCCCCGCATCCTTTATTTTCGGCATTTTTGCAGGCAGCAGGGGAGAGATAGTGCTCTTTGAAAACGTTCGTATATACACATTGACTTTTTGCATATAAAATGTTACATTTCGTTTGGCTTAAGATAAAAAATCAGCAGGAGTTTCTCATGAGTAATAGGTTTTTTTGGTTCATCGCGATGCTGGTAGGCGTCCCGGCGGTTACATTCGGGGCTTTGTACCTGGGCATGATTTCCTCAAATCATGCAGGATACAATACAGGTAATGTGGTGATATATCCTCTAGCAACTTTCTTTATCTCAGTATTTATTTCTTGGCTCTTGTATCCAATTGAAAAGGCATGAGATTGATTTATAGGAAGCGTTTAGCGGTCACAAGCAGTGACCGCTTTTTTTGAAACACCAAGTCTAAAACATTGCTATTTGTGTATGTTTGTGGTACTAATATAGCACCATCCAACTAGTAGGGAGATGATGATGACCTTTAAAAAACTTGCTGTGATTGCACTTTTGGGTGCGGCGGCGTTCAACTCGCCAGCGATGGCGAAAGATCCGATCCCTGCGATCTCGTTGGTGACAGTTGTCACCCGAGACGTGGTTGAGGCAACAAAAGGAAGCGAAGTCGATGGAAAGACCGAATGGGCGGCTGTGAGCCGTGAGCTCTCAGGCGAGACAGTCGTTCGACGGTTTGTCAGTGCAGAAAATTGCGGCGACTATATGGCGAACCCCACAAATTTTCCAGACGTCGGGAAAAAGGTGCGGCTTGCATTCTTTGGGGTTGACCCAGTTGAACGCATGCCTGACGGCATTCATGCGGCAAAAGAAGGCCCCGTGGTTGATGGTGTGAAGGAGTTTACATATACACACCACACTCCGTCGGGACAAAGCGCCGTTTTCACCTTTTCAACCAAGTCGAACTTGGCGAAGTTTACGCTTGACCCTTCGAAATATATCACGGCCGTCGGTGGATATTGCTTGGGCGCGATGAGCCGGGGAAATGTTGTGGCGGGTGACCCTCGCAACATGCTCTTCATTCGTGAAGCCCCAGGTGGTGGTGTTTGGGCTACGTTCGGCAGTCTAAAAGGTCGCGACAACGTCGGCAAAATGGGCGCGGCTGACCGTCTTGTTTTATATAACCAAGCTGTCGCAAACTATCAGCGATTAACAGGGCAGTTTGCCCAAGTCGCTTCTTTGCCTAGGTGAGTATTTCCAGTCGAAAGGCGAATCTTCGGATTCGCCTTTTTATATTGACTATACTATGCATGTATAGTATAGTTTTTTTGGTTTCGTGCATGTACACCAATTTGGGAGAATAGGTGCATGCATGGAGCGCCTTCAATCCATGGAAAGGGAAATCCATGCGAACGACAGCACTACTCGTGACAGCAGTCTGCCTCGCTTTGACTGCTGCCACACCAACAAGGGCCGAGACGGCTAAGAGTTTGGTTGCTAGCAGCCAAACTGCAATAGGAGGTGGACCGTCCACCCAAGTTGCAAGCCCAAAGTGCTCGAACGTGTGTCCAAAAACCGGGAATTGTTTAGACCGGCACTAAGGACGCGCTATCTAGCATGAAGCCATTGTGAGGTAGTGGTGCACGGGGTCCGGCAACAAGAGGTGGGAGCCTTTTGTTGTCGGACTTGTTCGCTACTTGCTCTTTTTAGAGGTCTATGTTAGGCTTTTCTTTGGTAGGTTGACTCCCATCAGCCTCTGTTCTCCACCGCGCGCGCATAGATTATAGGCGGGTCAACCAATTCCCAGGTTGATCCGCCTTATCCGTTATATATAAAACTTAAACTCATCTAGCAAAGATCTTATGTCGTTTAAAAAAATTTTAGTATACAAGACACTGCGTAGAACTATTACTATACAATTCGTTAGCAAACATTAGGTTTTTGAATTTGGCGTATAATCAACCCAATTGAAATAATCTGTAGAACCCCACCTGCAATTTGTAGCAAAAAACCATTAATGGGTACTATTGTTGCTGATATCCCAACACTAGCAAGAAGGATAGAAATTATAAATGTGCCACAGCTTGCACAGCCAAACCCAAGAAATAACAAAAAAGTTCCTGTCATTGCTATTGTGCCGTTTCTGCGTGGTAGCATCATTCTAGTTTTATAATAAAAAATAATTAGAGTAATATTTATTCCCGTAAGTATTGAAATAAGTACTGTGTAAAGAGTGGTGAGCGGAGATGCATCAAATAGAGCTAGCCATAAAGTAGGTTCTATGATTCCTAAAGACTGAGAAAAAGAATTAGTGTTTAAAAGATTTTTTAAAAAAAGTATTGTAGGGAAAAAAGTTATACCGAAAAACACACTATTTGTAAGAAGTAGCGCAAGTACTGCGTATCTGTGGAATCGATAAAGCTGCATGTATGGAAAGTATACCAAAACTTATCCTATCTAAAGGTGAATACGTCTTGTAAGAGAGCTTGATTGACAATATTTTATACTATGCTATTCTATTTCTCGGACGGCCTGAGGTTGGGCGGTGTGCCTAGCTAGTCAGTCTAAAATAAGCAAAAGGAAGCAAGTAATGTTCAAAACGATGTGTGCAGCCGTTGTAGTAATGTCGGCCCTCGCTTTGCTGCCTGCGACGGCCCAGCTGCAACCGCGAGCGACTCCGCCGCAGTCTCCCCAAGTGTGCTCGGGGACAATGGTGGGAGGTTCCATGGCCTATTGGTTTAAGCGCGATGGAAACACGGTCTTGTATACTCCACCCACGATTGGGTATGGTAAAATACCCCCGCGGACACCCCCGTACGGCTATATAGAGCAACACCCCGCCATCCCAACGCCTCAAGGTGGATTCACCTTCAAGACAAACATGGGTGCGACCTGGACTCTCACGCCCGTGCCGGGTGGGTACTCGGTTGTGGGCAAAGCCGAAGGAGTGGCCACATCAATAGCAGGTTGCTAATATAAAGCCCCCAACTCACAAAGTTGGGGGCTACCACGTACTAAAATTACGAAAGTATAACTGTGTGAACTACCTGCTCTTCTTCCATGTCTAATTCAAGTAGTGTGGTAAGTGCTTGGTCATCAAAACCAGCCATAGGCCTGGCATTAAGATTTAAAGCTGCGGCGGTAAGAAGAATATTTTCAGACATATGCCCTGCTTCAAGGAGGGCCAGGGTGTAGGTAAAGTCCCCGTATTTCGCTGACGATCGTTTCCATACAGAAGTAAAGACAATAATGGCAGAAAAAGAGAGGGTATCAAATTTTTGGATTAGATTTTGAAGTGGTACATCAGCGGGCACAGCCCAAAGTTTTTCAAGGGAATGTTGTGTAGGATTATAATGAAATACAATAGGGTACTTCCCGTTGTCTTTTAGTGCATTTGTAAGTATATACGTCTCAATTGGATACAAAGCCCCTCCTGAAGGGTAGTTACGCTTTTTGACTCCCTCCCTTTTTTTTAATGCAGTTCCAAGCAAGGTGCCAAGTGTGTCTAAAGACATGGTGCTATTTGTACCTCCTGTAGAATAAGAATTTCTTTTTTCTAATACTTGAGTCAAAGACATGGGTATGTGTTGGGGAGAAGGGAGTATAATGACGTCCATTCGAGGGTATGTTTTGTGTATTCCTTGAGGCACATCGCGGGCTGCATGCGTTGCTCCTCGATGAGTAGACTTAGTACTTCGCAGATCGCTATGTAAATGGGAAATAAAACGGGTCATATTTTACAAATACGGGTGTGGGGTAGCAATATGAGGAGTTGCAAGGGGGGTATACCCAAACAATTGGGGAACATGCTTTAGTCTCGAACCTCCTAAGTGACGAAATCCTTCATGCAAATGGGTGGGTTGTAAATCTGGCATAACAACCATTTCAACATGCCAAGGTGTCGGGTTAGCAACACTTTTTCCGAGGGAAACGCTAACGCATTCAAAAGAATTATTCCTGCACCACGAGAGTACTCGGTTTAGATGAGCTTTTTCCGAGTCATTTTCCCATACAGCATCAGCTTTATACTCTATTTCTTCACCTTGTATAAGAAATTCTAAGCTTTTTGCGTTCTCGGGTTGCCCCCAAAAATACAACCTCTCATGATGGCCAATTTTATCGACAGGGGTCCTAGGGTCCCATGTTACCCCTTTTGCAATACGGCTACGGTATCCGTGACGAGCGCGCAGTGCTTCTGTTAAAGCCTTTTCAATACAATACGTGAGCGACCGGTGTGCTTTTAAGCCTAATGTAAATCTTGGAGCGTGAATGCTTAGGTCTTCGACAACGACACATATAGTATGGGTCGGAGCGTCGGTTATCATTTGTATGGCATGTACTTTGAGCCTGTATTTTTCACATTTTTGAAGAAGTGCTTGTAAAGATTCTTTTTTGTTTCGAAGTAACGAAAGATTAATACGAGGTAAGGTGAGTTGATTAAACCACATAACCATGAGCGCTTCACGTTCAATAATTTCTAAAGCTCCTGCTAGGCGCGCTCCTGCTAACGTTGGCCATGTGGCGAGACCTATAGTTGTTTGTTGCCGAATTAAGGGCTCTTTTTGTTTATGTAAAGTATGAATTGCAGCACTCACTACCTGGCCTGGAATATACACATGTTTTCTTGTGGAGAGAGATATCGTTTTAATCCAGAGATACTGTGCTTCTTCATCTAAATAGAGATCTCGGGCACTACTTCTTTGCTCAGGAGAAAATGATGAAAAAGTTTGCGGGGCGATATATGGGCTCTGTTGTACAATTTCACCAGTAGTACAGGTCAGGGGTGAGACAAAATAATCTGTTTGTGTGTACCAAATATATCGCTCAAGCCCTTCTGCTAGTGCGGCAAATAAAGCACTACTTTCATCCGACGCTGTTGCTCCTCCCGCGTATCCTTTTTTAGATGAATATGCGTATTCACATAGCCAGGTATATATCTTAGGTTCATCTGGTAGAGACGAAGTGGGGTAAAAGGATTCTATGACACCTGCTTTAAGAAGAGATTCTGCAACTCGCAGAGGCCCAAGTATGTCTGTACGTCCAAGTGGCTGAGTTTTTAAGTCAACTATAAACCGTCCACTAAGCCTTTTTTCAATAAATTGGATAAAGGCCTTGATTGATGTAGCAGTAGTGCCACTAGTAGGGATCTCTGAAAATGGTATACCGTCAATAATCACACCATGTATCATAGCAAATATACGATATTTTGCGTGTATGTACTGCAAACGCAGTTATCAACATGTATAACAAGAGTAAAAAATTTGCATGCTACAATATTGAGGCAATGAGTACGATAGAAAAAACATATTCTAAAAGTCGAAAAATCATTAAAACAGTGTTTGGGCTAACTACAATAGTATTTGGTTTTTTTGCCTTGTTTCTATTCTCCCCATCGCGTTTTTTTAACTCAAATAGTGATGACTCCTCGTTTGATCTAGTAAATAAAGTGCACGCAGATGCGTATGACCCTACTACACGTGCTACCTATAGTGGTGGTGACGCTCCTGGTAGTGGTACTGGTAGTGGATGTGGTGAAGCGGGTAGTTGTACAGGATAAATAATATACAAGAGATTTTAAAATGCAAAAGACGTATGTATTTTTTATAGTATTTGTTGTAGGCCTAATTATTTTAGGCGGTTTTGTGTATACAAAATACACAAGTAAGCCGGTGTATACCAGTGTTTTAAATACGCCTACCAAGGTCCTAAAGCAAAAAAATATTGATTTTAACACTGCGTCAACATTTTCTCGACAAGGTGAATATGACAAGGCTCTCATTTCGTACAAAAAAGCACTTTCTTCAGCGGAAGACCTTGTTCAAGAAGCTCAGATTAAATATTATATAGCCTCTACATACGAGTCATTGAGGAACTACGAAGAGGCAATTAAAGAATTTAAAGATATTGCTGCAAATACAAAATATTATACTTTTGTGAGAGCGTATGCTGTTCAAGAAATAGCGTATATGTATAAAAAAATGAATAACCCTAAGGAAGTAAACCCTATTATTGTTTCCGAAACTTTTAAGGACGCGCCCTATAATGCTTTTTTAACGGGTAACGATTATGAACTTGCAAACCGCAAATTATTTGAATATGCAGCAACTATATATCCTCTTGTAACCTCAGAAGTATTCATAGCAAGTTGGTATGCGCATGATCTACGTTTCGTTCAAAATGGTGCCACTACAACTAAAGAAGGTGTAGCAGATATTCTTGCTGCTTTGGACAGTCTTCAAAAAGCAAATAAAGACATTGTCCGAACTAAGGATGACCCGGTTGCGTCCCAGTACTTAGCTGACGCTTTTGTGCATATGGGCGTTACTCAAGCAGATTTGGCATTAGCGAAGGTAATTGGGCCCGTTGTACCCGAAGAATCTTTTAAAAAAGGCATTAATTTAATTGCAACAGGAGGATTTAAACCCGGAAATTTTGCCCCTTACAACTATGCCTCTTACCTTGCCAATCAATACGGTGCCACAAGGAAGGACGACATTAGTTCGATATTGTCAGTATTCTCTGCTACTAATTCAAAAAATATTTACCCCAGCATAGAACATATGTTCCGCGACGCGCGAACCGACCCCATATTTAAGCAGCAAAAGAGTGATATACGTTTACTAGGTTCTCTTGATGCTTCGTTTAAAACATATTTAATTTCCCTCGGTTGGTATGCATCAGATTTCACCACTAACTAGTAGTACTAAACAAATTTCTAAAAAAAAGAAAATTGTTATAGGGTTAGGTATTTTCTGTATCCTTATTTCGAGCTTTATATTCGTTCACGAGAGAGCTGTTGAGTCTCAACGAACCGCAACGGACAGAGACTGGTCTCTTGTTGCTCGCGCTATATCAGCTAATGACCATGTGCTGGGTAGTGTTTCTGCTCCTGTGCAAGTGGTAGTCTATGCAGACTTTGAATGTAAGTTTTGTAATGTTTTGTTTCAAAAAGATATACCTCGTTTACAAAAGGATTTTGGTAATTCGATAGTGGTAGCATTTAGGCATTTACCTTTACCTATCCAACCCGGTTCGCAGGTGGAAGCAGAAGCTTCGGAGTGCATATACCAAGCTGGAGGAGACAAAGCTTTTTGGCAATTTGCCAACTATATGTTTGCGCAACCTCCTACTGTGAAACGGTCTAGTGACCAAACATTAAAAGCTGGAGCGCAAATTGCCGGAGTTACTTCCACGTACTACGACCAATGTATGAAAGAAGGGAGGGGGGTGGAGAGAGTTGCAAAAGACAAAGTCGAAGGGTCAATTGCCGGGATGAGTATGACTCCGAGTCTTTTACTTAAGTCATCCAACCGTGCTTTAATTGTGACCGGGGATTATTATTCTCAAATCTATGTTGGCATAAAGTATCTTTTATCTAGTGAGAATAACCAAAAGACAACCAAATAAGTGTGCTATATTTCATCCATGAATCATGAAGGTATGTATAAAAATCTTAGGAAAAAATATTTTTTTGTACTAGTTGCTATGGCACTTAGTTTTGCGGCAGCAGTTGCGTTAATATATCTCACACCTCTCAAACATATAAATCTTATATCTCCTATGATGCGCGAGGTCGACCCTAAAGCCTTTCATACAGATCTTGTAGCCCATCCTGAAAAGTATATTTTTATTGATGTACGCTCTCCTAGTGTATATCTTGCCGCACACGCGAAAGGGGCTATTAATATTCCTATTGAGAATTTATATGACGAACATTACTTGCTCCCACATTCAGGCAAAAAAATAGCACTTATCTGCACCACCGGTCGTTTAGCGGCTATTGCGTATGGGTACCTTGAAGATTGGGGGTTTACGAACTTACGGCACATCCAAGGCGGTATGCAAAATTGGGTATATGAGGATCTTCCAATTGAAGGCACCAATGTCCAATCGTCTCTAGCAACTTCAACAGACTCTCATCAGTAAGGGTGGGCACGAGGCTTATTATGAATAAGGCTAGTTATATACTACAAAAATATAGAGCTTTAGTTATTTTTTTAGCTCTCTTTGGTTTAGGAATAGTGCTTTATGTCACCTTTTCTTCACAGGTAAGCCGCTATTTTTGGCAAAAAGGTTACCATACAACGGCGTACTATCTGAACCGTAAGGATGCAGAGTTAGCTTTGGAGATAGGGAATTATTACTTCACTAGTATGGCACAGTTTGATATACACAGAGCTCAGAAATCGTATGAGTTAGCTATTTCCCATAAACCAAACATTCAACAGGCGCATTATCAGTTGGCTCGGATATTTTTAGTGCTGGGGAACTGGACTCTTGCAAAAAAAGATTTAGATGCAGAATTATCTATCAACCCCTACAATCTACGCTCATTCTATGTACGAGGTCTTATCGATTTAGCTCAAAATGATTTATTAAGTGCCGAATTTGATTTTAGTAGATTCATACAAGGAGCACCGACCGAATGGGGAGGATACAACGATTTAGCATTTACTTTAGCTAAAGAAGGTCAGTATGCTCAGTCAGAAGAGGTAGTAAAGAAGGCATTTGTGCTAGTACCAAATGCGACAAGTACAAACCCTTGGCTTTGGAACTCGCTTGGACTAGCGCAATTAAATCAACACCACTATACGGACGCGCAGGCTTCCTTTAGTAGGGCAGATATACTTTCAAAAAATATTTCGCCTACTGAGTGGTACCGAGCATATTCCGCTAATGACCCTAGTACGATACAAAAGAGTATTAGGACTTTTCAACAGGCTGTTGAAAAAAATCTCTATACAGCAAAAATGGGTGATACTATAACTAGGTGAAATATAATCTGAAGAGAGCTTATAAAAAAGCTGTTCACTCTTTACATACAAAAACAAGTGTGCGGTACGGGGTCAGTAGTTTGCTCGCCATTCTTGTAATTTTAAGTGCGTTACTGTACTCGCACGGAATTATGCGAGCGCATACTCCTGTAAGTTTGGCCCCTGAACAAATAGGTATAGGGCAAGGTGTGGCTGCGTGCGCTAGTAGTGGCGGCGCGTACTGCTCCTCACCGGGAAAAATCACTTACCCCATAACGTGGGATGTGTGTGGTCATGCAACAGGAGACACTACTTTTGAAATTTTTGTAGGGAATTCTTTCAATAGTAAGCTTGCTCAAATAAGTGGGCAACCCTGCAGCGGTTCAGCAAATTTAGTTTTTAATGCTACACCTTCAAATCTCTATGGTGTATGGATATTTGGTGAGCAGGCATATCGCTACTACGGTGTAGATCCAGACCTCGGGGTTTACGAGCAGGCCTTTAGTTTCACGGCTCCACAAAATAATTGTCAAGTTCCCCCGAACCCTCCAACCAACCTAAATGGTTATTGTGATGCTGGAGGAATTCATACAAGCTGGCTTCCTGCTGCCAACACATCATACGGGGCACTTCGAATCGACGACCTCTCGAATGGCTGGGATAATAGTTGCGATCCGAGTACCACTCCTGGCGATGTGTGTGGAAACACCAACTCTCCTTGGAATGGTGGAGGTACGCCTGGACACAACTACCATTGGTGGGTACATGATATAAATGGTGCGGGACCAAGTGCTTTAACAAATGGTTGGTACTTCAGTTGTCCTGCAACACCGGTTACCCAGACAGCACCTTTAACTCCACCCACTCTTTCTCTAACCGGCACTATCCAGGGATACAAGCTTGATGAATACGGTAGTAACGTAGGAGTGCCTGTTACAATCAGTAGTGACGGGGTGAGTGACGGTGGTAACCCGTATTTCTTAACCAACCTTACTCCTGGTGGGCATACTGTTAACTCAACACAACCCGCAGGCTATACCGTCTGGTACTTACTTTCACCAAATGGGGGAGGTGATGGAGCTTGGCACCCAGGCGCGAGCGTATGGGCAAATGTGAACGCAAACGTGGGCACTGATTTGTGGTGGCAATATAAGGCAAACACCCCCATAGTCCTTCCTCCACCAACTACCCCTGCGGGCTCCTGTAGTGCCGACGGCACCCAAGGAACAATTTCTTGGACTGCGCCAAGTGGATACAACACCTTCTATACACGAGTGAGCGACAATGGTGGCTCAAACTGGCCAACAACAATAGGCACTAACGACAATTACCTTGGCACGACCGAGACCTTCGCAACTACGCCCAATACAGCATATTCGTGGTGGGTACATACTAAAAACACTACGGACGGGTCGTGGAGTACTGCTGTTGGTGGATCCTTTACCTGCACTCCAACGGCAGTAGTTAACAACGCTCCAATGGGTTTCTTAGATGGTGCCTCGTGTAGCTACCTCGATGGTTGGGCTTTCGACCAGGACACTCCTTCTCAGGAAATAAATGTACATTTATACAAAGATGGAAAATTTGGAGTCGGAACCTACGTGGGAAGTTCCCCAACCGACTTATTCAGACCGGACATTAATCAAAATCCACCGTTTGCGTCGTACAACTTAACCGGTAGTCATGGCTTCCATATACCAACACCTATCGGATTTAAAGATAATTTGCCACATAGCGTCTATATGTATGCAATTGACCCCGCAGGTGCTGGCCCCAACCCTCTCCTGGGCCAGGGTAGTGGTACTTTTATCCTCAATTGTCCGCCTCCATCAGCAAGTCCTAACCTCACTGTTGATGAAATAAATCCACATACTGCTATAGCAGGAAATTCTCAAAATTACACAGCAATTGTCTGGAACATAGGCGGCGGGTCTACGGGAATTGGGTTTAAGAACCTCTTCCAAATTGCGACCGATGTAAGTAACCCAAATAACCCCTTGGGTGTCCAAACGGTTGCCGTTGCTGCAATGGGAGTATTAGGAGCTGGTGCGCATGATAATGCTATCGCGTCGTACACTTTCCCCGCAGTTGGCACGTACTATATGCGTGTATGTGCAAACAAGCTAGATGCGAATACTTTTGACGCGGTGCCAGAAAGTGACTATACCGACAACTGCGGCACTTGGGCAGGAATTACTGTCTCGGGTGGCATCCCACCAAGCTGCGTCCAAGCCTCAGACTGCACAGGAAGCTCAATATGTACCGCAGGCTTGTGCGCCGTATGTCCGATTGGTACAACAAAAGTTGGTAATTCGTGCCCTCCAACTGTTAACAGCTGCGTTCAAGCTACTGACTGCACAGGCAACTCTGTATGTACCGCAGGCTCGTGCATCGTGTGCCCTGTTGGTACAACAAAAGTTGGTAATTCGTGCCCTCCAACTGTCAACAGCTGCGTCCAAGCCTCAGATTGCACAGGAGGCTATGTGTGTAGTGCCGGAGTGTGTACGCCCCCTACGGGTGGTAGCTCAAATTTGATCCTCAACGTACCTCGCGTTCGAAGAGGAGAGTCTGCACAGGTTACTTGGTCTGCAACGGGAGTGACTAGCTGCTCTATTACAGCCTTTGCTTCAACCGATCAATCAAATGGAGTTCTTGATACCGTTCACGCAGTGTCTGGCACAATCACAACTCACTCAACAGTGACAGATGCAATCAATAGTCCAACCACTGTGACTCTCACCTGTACCGTTCCTGGATCTCCTCCTGTACAAGTATCTTCGCAAAAAATAATTCGACTTATCCCTGCTTCAGTAGAACCACGTTAAAATACTATAGTCCTAAAGAAAATGGCCCATTGAGATTTGGGCCATTTTTGGGTATTGTGAGGCTACATTGCAACAAAAGTTGCAGTCATTGCCAGATCGTCTAATGGTAGGACAACAGACTCTGAATCTGTTTATCTAGGTTCGAATCCTAGTCTGGCAGCAAACACATACTAAGTCAGGTGTCAAGGATACCTAGGGCACTAGGGAGACCGTGCTACATCATATGGAAATAGAATCAACACTAACAAATCGTTTTCACCAAACTCTCAAGGTCATTTATCGTGAAGATGATCCACTAGCAGATTTGAATGGAAAGATTTTGTTGGGTGTTCATGCCTATTGTTTCTACAAAGATCAATTGGTAATTGTCTATGCCGAGGAGAAGGGATATTGGACTCCGCCCGGAGGCGGAATTGAATCCGGAGAAAATTTTGAGGAAGCCGTTGCTCGAGAGGTTAAAGAAGAAACTAATATGAAAGTCTTGTACCAAGAACTTATTGGGTATCAAGATATTTATGAACCAAATCGTATCGTGAGACAAACGAGATCATTTTGTATGGTTGAGCCATTGGGTGATTTTGTTTCTGATCCGGATGGAGATATCACCGAAATAAAATTGGTTGATCCGAAAGATTACAAGCAATATTTTGACTGGGGGAAAATAGGAGATCGAATAATGGAGCGTGCGATGGAACAAAAGGGGAAGTTTTAAAAAGCGACGTGTCTATTGAATATGGGGACAGTCACCATATTTTACATCTATACGCGGTTGACGTGCCATGACTGAATCCCACCATATAAATATGGTGACTGTCCCCATTTCCTCTGGCACTCTCTCGCAAACCGTAGTCGGCGAAACTCTGGCCGTTTCTCTAGAAGAGAAAGAGTTCGGCGACGGTCATCCTTAGACGGCCGTGCAGTAGCCTAGACTCATGTAACAGAATATCATGGCCTCAGAAGACCCTTATGGCGTAAGGTAAAGTGCCCACCACGGCTGCTCTTGACGGGAGGGCTCCAAAATGCTATAATAAACGCAGTTCTTTGTACCTAAATTCTCTAGTGATACGCAATCGCATCTGGTATGTTACGGATAATACCACAGGCAAACGCCACCTCGTAGGCACTCTTCCCCCGAAGTGACT
>JAYVXU010000030.1:0-16557 GCA_043784925.1 Candidatus Adlerbacteria bacterium | reverse complement strand
AGAGTGAACTGTATAAGGAGGGAGTGGCTAGCATAACTTTGGTGCACGAACGAGTCAATAGTTTTTGCAATAATTTTGGGCAAAAGTAAGTTTAAAGCATTCCCCGCCAAGGTAAGCATAACAAGCAGCCATATAAAAATTTGATATGGTTTGAGTACACTAAAAAGAGAGGGTGGTTTTTTTGTCATAAAGTACCTACTCGTATCGCAGAGCTTCTATTGGGTTAAGAGATGCAGCGCGCCTCGCTGGATAATACCCAAAAGTAATACCTATAAAAGCAGAGACACTAAAGGCTAAAAGTAAGGCCCCAGGTGACACACTAGTTTTCAGGAGTCCTGAGTAGTTTACACCAAACGAGATAAGGGAGCCAAGAAGAATTCCTAAAGCTCCTCCCGTCAAGGTAAGGACTATTGCTTCTGCTAAAAATTGTTGGCGTATGTCTCTTTTTCGAGCGCCAATGGCTTTTCTAAGTCCAATTTCGCGAGTGCGTTCAGTCACTGTAGTCAACATCATATTCATGATGCCTATACCTCCAACAAGAAGCGATATGTCCGCAATAGCACCCAATAAGTAAGTAAGGGTAGTGGTAATACTAGAGGCGCTTGCCAGAATGTCGCTGTAAAGCTTGAAAAGTATTTATATCATCTTAGGGAATACGCACATTTCCTCCATCGCTATTCGTCCCTCCACCTTATGTGCGTACCAGAGCCCTCCAAACAATATAAGAGCACCTACTGTGCTTAGTATTGCATGACCTTATGTCTTGGATGTTGGCAGAATATTTATAAAACGTGCAGTAAATTGTTCGGTATTATTTTCTGGATCACCTAAGACCATAATATGTACACCCATTATTAAGTTTTGTGGTGCAGAAGGGGTGTTGTTGTCTCGGATAATTGTTGATGTGCTGATCTTCACTACCTCATTGTTTCCTTCGCGGGTTTGTAGAGTAATGGTTGGCAAGGCAACTTCCGTTATAATGCCAACCATGCCGTGCCCTTGGGGTATAAAACTATGAGAAAGAAATCCAAATTCAGGCATATGGCGATTTTGAAGGACTCCCAATCGGTGGAATACTCGTCTTTCTCCGTAAGATATTCCGGCATGGAATACTAAAAGCAATACAATAATTTCACCCGCCACACAGAGTGCTACATGCTTTTTTTTGGAACGACGCAGCTTTGAAAAAAAATTCTTTAACTCCATAGTAAGTAGGAATAAGGTAACTGCGCAGCTTTGCGCAGGAGAAAAATTTTACGAAGTGCCCAGAATAACATACTGCAAATTAGAAACGAACAAAGCATTGCAAGAGCAGGTAAGGACTCCATGAGTGAGTAGGTCAATTCTCTACCTAAATGAGAAATGACCCCGACGTCACTTGAAAAAAGCAAGGAAGCAAAGTCATAAAATCCTGAGGCGTATAATTCGCGCCCTATATTTTGGGCCAAAGCCACAAGTAGCATGCCTGATATAAAACATACAGCGGTTAGAGAAGCGCAATATATTCGAGCTGTACGCACGTTCGTGGCGCGTATCTTACATATAATAGTAGAGCATAACTTCGGTGGCGGCTCTATTTCCAGTAACGCTTGGATGTAAAGGGGTATTTTTTCCATGGTGTTAACTTCTATACGTTTTAGAGCACCTGACGGGTGCTTGCAGCGAGTAATTTACGTAAACTTTGCATTGCGCGGTGGTGGCGACTCTTAATAGTATTCTGAGGTTGGTTAAGCAGAGTGCCAATTTCTTGAAATGTAAGACCGTTCGTATAATGCAAAACTAGGACCTCCCGAGTTTCAAAAGGAAGTTTTAAAATTGCTTGATTAAGCACTTCGCCATCCTGGCCTTTAGCGAATATCTCATCTGCCAGAGGTGTAGGGTCTGGAATAGTTTCCGCAAAAATATTTTGTCCGTCCTGCGTATCAAATTCCGAAAATGGGACATGCTTACGTTTTCGTAAAAAATCTATCGCACTATTGCGAGCAATTCGTAAAATCCAAGTTTTAAACCGACTTGACTCTTTTTTATACATCTTGGCACTTTTCCACGCTTTAAGAAAAGTCTCTTGAACTATGTCTTCCGCTTCCTGAGCATCTCCCACAAAACGAAGGACAAACGAGTAGACTCCTTTGAGGTGGCGCTCGACGAGCTCTGAAAAAGCTTCCTCGTCTCCTTGACAGTAGTCGCTAATCAATTCTTCGTCCGTTCGGTCCATATCCTTACCTTGTAATGATAGTAATAAAAAGTCAATAATCGATGGATGGTACACTAAGTGTGTTATGGAACCCTTAGCAAACCGGATTCGCCCCTTGTCACTTGAGGAATTTGTAGGACAGGAGCAACTTGTGGGGAAAGGAGACTTGAAACTCGGGACGCGTGGTGGGCCCATTCGTGAAGCAATTGAAAATAAACATCTTTTTTCTTTTATATTGTGGGGTCCTCCCGGTAGTGGCAAGACAACACTTGCACGCATATATGCTAATGCGCTTAATGCAGACTTCCATGAGTTGTCGGCGGTGGATTCAGGTAAAGACGATATCAAACGAGTGTTAGCGTCAAATACTGCAACTTCAAACGCGCTCTTTAGCCAAAATGCGGCAGCTCTTCCAAAACCAAAGATACTTTTTATTGACGAGATTCATCGATTTAATAAAGCACAACAAGATTTCTTGCTCCCTTTTGTCGAGAGAGGGGACCTAACGCTCGTTGGGGCAACCACAGAAAATCCTTCATTTGAAGTAATTCCGGCACTCTTGTCTCGTTGCCGCGTGTTTGTACTGCACGAACTTTCACCAGAGTATATGCAAAATATTCTTAAGCGGACCAAATTTAAAATTCCTGTCTCTGCCCAAGAGTGGCTGCTCGAAATGGCAGGAGGAGATGCGCGCCAAGCGATAGGTGTACTTGAAAATACACAAAAGTTGTACGGCAAAATTACCTTAGACACTCTCAAACTCACCGTTCAGTCAAGGCATCTTCGCTATGATAAAAAAGGAGAAGAGCACTACAACACCATTTCAGCTTTTATAAAGTCAATGCGCGCGAGCCAGGGTGACGCGGCACTCTATTATTTGGCGCGCATGGTAAATGCCGGAGAGGACCCACTTTTTATTGCAAGGCGCATGATTATATTTGCGAGTGAGGATATAGGGCTTGCCGTGCCAACGGCACTTGTAGTTGCGAATGCCGTGTTTCGAGCGTGCGAAGTTATAGGCTATCCTGAGTGCCAAATTAACTTAACCCAAGGGGTTGCGTACTTGAGTGAATGTAAAAAGAGCCGAAATTCTCATAATGCATACTTTGAAGCACTTGAGGATGTGAGAAAGTTTGGCAACCTCTCAATCCCTATGAATATACGCAACCTGCCGGCCGGTCAGGCGGGTGCCCCAACCAAATTGATGAAAAATCTTGGCTACGGCCAGGGCTATGAAAAATATGACACCAACTCCTACTTGCCCGAAAAATTAAAAAATAAAAAGTATCTAAAGTAGAATCCGCCCGACGCTGTGAAGCATCGGGCGGTAGTATCACATATAGCGTGGCGGTGCAGGCATTTTATACCTTCGAATGAAGTTAAAAACTCCATTCAAGAGCACTCCTGCTCCGTAAAGGAGCAAAATCCGAATGCCCCATCCTTCGAGGTTTCCCTCGAGGATGTCTTTGAGGACGAGGCGCGGCAATTCAGCCGTCCACGCCAGTGACGAAAGCAACGAAAGCATGTTTTCCATCGTATTTCCTATTTGCGTTCGGCTACGTACTATAATACACGAATATGACCATTTGTCAAGTTTGGTGGTGGATACAGCAAATGGTACGATTGGGCTATGGAAAGCGAAACTATTGTGCTCGGCGGGGGATGTTTTTGGTGCACCGAGGCGGTGTTTTTGATGCTTAAAGGAGTAAAAACTGTAGAGCCTGGCTATACCGGCCCTGAAACTCCTTCAGGCACACCCATTACTTACGAAGAGGTGAGCCTTGGCACGACGCCCTACGTCGAGGCAATCAAAATTGAGTACGACGCAAACGAGCTTTCGTTTGAGGAAATTCTTCATGTATTTTTTGCCACTCATGACCCAACGACTCTTAACAGGCAAGGAAATGATGTTGGTCCACAATATGCTTCAGTTGTTTTTTATACAACCCCAAGACAACAAGAGAAGTCAGAGCATTACATTGAGGCGCTTTCGCATGGAGTATATGAAAAACCAATTGTGACAAGGGTAGAGCCTCTAGTGGCTTTTTATAAAGCCGAGGACTATCATAAAAATTATTATGCAAAAAATATGGAAGTGGGCTATTGTCAATTAATCATTGCGCCTAAAATAGAAAAAATAGAAGAAAAATTTAAACATTTATTACGCTAAAAGATTAGTATGTTACCAACAGCAAAGCCTAAAATATTTCTCGCTCCATTTTATTTGATATCGGCAACCCTTATTGGTTTGGGGGATGTACTATACCTTTCATACTATCAGTACCTTAATATAATTCCATCATGTGCGATTGGAGGATGTGAAAAAGTTTTGTCGAGCGTATACTCAAAATTTATGGGTGTACCGCTTTCCTACCTCGGCATAGTCTACTATGGATACATGCTATGCCTTGTAGCACTTTTGGCATATGAACCAGAGTCCAGGGGCTTGCGACTCGCAACACTTCTGTACACTGGCTTTGGGTTTGTTTTGTCTCTAGTGTTTATATTTTATATTCAATTAACGCTCATTCAGGCTCTATGCATTTACTGCGCTTTGTCGGCGGTAACTACCTTTGCACTTTTTAGCCTCTCTACCTGGCATTTTCGTGCCACCAGATTGATGTAGATACTCTTATCTAAAAAATGAGAGTATCTTCCATATAATAAGAACAGACATAAACAACAGTGCAGGATAAAAAACTCCTATACTGCTGAGCAGATACGCAAAGGCTGTACAAAAATACAGTACAAGGGTATTCCACATAAGCCACACTGTGTTAACAATACTCGGTGCTGCAGTGGCTGATGTAGCAATATTTTTCTTTGCTTCCTCTGCCTTTTGAACTAAATCTATAACGTATGATTTTCGATGATTATCTATTGAGTCAAAGTAGGGCTGACTTTTAGTAGCAAGTGGAGGGGAGACGCGCGAAATTGTATTCACAATTGGTGCAGAAGAGTCTGTTGCGGTTAGGTCGCGAGGTGCTACTTTTTTTGACATACTGAAGGCTGCTGATGAAGTGGCCTCTCGACTTGCTGTTGCATCGCTCACAACAAAAGTAGCATCTTCACTCTCCACGATGTCTCCTTCAGGCGACTTTAGAGCAGCGGTCACGGTGTGGCTCCCAGCTCCTGGCTTCCATGACACCGAAACAGTTGTAGCCTTACCAGGCTCCAGGTATACAGGAACCCGTCCTATAGGGCCCGTCTCGTCACTAAAATGAAGTGCTCCACTAAAGGAAGTAACACTATCGTCCTCTATAACGGCATAAATAAATACTGTTTGGCCGGCTAACACTGTGGATTGAGAGAGAAAAAGAGATTGTTTTGCAAATCCAGCGGCAAAGGCAAAAGAGGGAAGCAATAACAGTGTTCCTATGCTCGCAAGTACTTTCATACACTGAGTATATACCCAAATTTTATGTGCTACACTTTTTGTATGCTTTGGGATGCTATACAAAACTTTTTTTTGCCTACACAGGCGAATGTGTACCGTCCAACAATTTTACGTCGCACTTCGCTCATGATTTTTTTAAGTCTTATTTTTGCAGTGGAAGGTTTTTTAGTTGCGGGTCTCGTTGCACGCGAGTCGGACACTCGTTTTTTGTCATCGGCGCTGTCTCAAACTACCATGCAAAACTCAGCAAGTAGTATTATGGGTGTAGAAGCTGCTGTAAGTTGGGGGAGGCCCTTTATGACCCAACTATTCACCAGCGAAAATTTTCAGAAACATATTAATTTTATATTGGTAGCAATTGCTTTAGTGCTGGTGGTGCTTGTTGTGAGCGCATTTCTTTTTCATGTTGACGTGCAGGCGCACGACATGTTACTCGGGGGAATTGTTGTTGCTGCCATTGCTCTGGTGTGTCTGATTGGTAACAGCTATTTTTTGAAAAAAAGTACATCGAATACAGCTTCAAGAATTCAAATTTCCTCCCAGTAAACTCTTGCGAGTAACGCACTAAAGTAGTAGTATGTTTTTATGAAACGATCCCAACTTACAACGGCTATTGCTGTGACAGCGGCTTTAGCTGCAGTAGCTTTTTTCTTTATTTTTAAGGCTCCGCTTACGTCTCAAACACAAACTACAACACCCGCCCCAATAACCTCGACTACAACTGCTAAATTAGTTGTGCAAGACGAGGAAACTGGGACTGGAGCACAAGCGAAAACCGGCATGCAAGTGACTGTAAACTACACAGGAAAATTACAAGATGGAACAGTATTTGATTCTTCAATAGGTAAGCAACCTTTTAGTTTTATTTTAGGAGCGGGTCGTGTAATACCCGGGTGGTACCAAGGGCTTCAAGGCATGAAAGTCGGTGGGAAGCGCCTCCTCATCATCCCGCCTGAACTTGCGTATGGTCCACAACAAGTAGGGAAAATTCCTGCTAACTCCACTTTAATTTTCGAAGTTGAGATGCTTAAAGTGAGCGATGCGAGTTCTACAAACCCCGTTCCAGTTATAGTCCACTAGTGCATGCGGCCTATTTCGCTCGAGATTGTTAAAAATCATACCACTCTAAACGCCAGGGCAGGAGTGTTGCATACTCCTCATGGGGACATTCAAACTCCTGCGTTTGTTGGTGTTGCCACAAAAGCCACTATAAAAGGAGTAAGTTCAGCACAATTTAAAGAGTTAGGGCTCCAAACTGTCATAGCCAACACCTACCATTTATATCTTTCTCCTGGCGAAGATTTGGTAGCAAAAGCAGGAGGGGTGGCAAAATTTATGGGTTTCGATGGGCCCACTATGACTGACTCAGGAGGCTTCCAAGTATTTTCTCTTGGTGTTGGATTTGGTAAAAAAGTTTCGAAGTTTTCACCCGAGCTTGAGAAAAATATTTTTGAACAAAATGGTCTGGCCTCGCCTCAGGTGCATGAAAATAAGAATCTGGGTGAGGAGATCCGAGGACCTTTTGGGAGAGAAAATTTTTCTCAAGCTGCGCTTTATAACGAAGAACTTGCAACTAGTCATGGCAAGCTTGCAATAATCGACGAAGAGGGGGTTACTTTTACTTCGCACCTCGACGGTTCGCTTCATCGCTTCACTCCCGAGCGCTCGGTTGAAATCCAACACAAGCTTGGCGCGGACATTTTTTTTGCATTTGACGAATGCACCGAGCCCACTGCACCTTACGAATATCAAAAAGAGGCGATGGAGCGCACTCATCGCTGGGCAAAGCGAAGTTTAATGGCCCACAGACAAAATAGGGAAGCTAACAGTAAACAAGCAATTTATGGCATAGCACAAGGAGGACAGTTTGACGATTTGCGAGAGGAAAGTGCAAAAACAATAGGCGAGATGGGCTTTGATGGTTTTGGGCTGGGTGGCTCGTTTAGTAAAAAATATGGCGAAAATTCATTGCAGTCTGCGCTTAATATGTTGCACTTTTTACCCAAAGGTATGCCTGTGCATGGACTTGGGGTAGGAGAACCAGAGGATATTTTTTTAGGGGTGCAATATGGTGTCGACACCTTCGATTGTGTTATCCCAACACGCAATGGTCGCACTGGCACATTGTTTACTGAAAATGGGAAGATGAATATTGAACGCGCTGAATACAAAGACGACCTACGCGTATTAGACGAGAGTTGTGATTGTCCTGTGTGTGCTCCAAATAAAGAAACAGGCTTCTTTTTTACACGAGCGTACATTCACCACCTTTTTCGTACCAAAGAAATGCTTGCCCCGATGCTCGCCTCGCAACACAACATCTACTTCCTCGCCAACCTTACTGCCCGAATCCGACAATCCATAATAGAAGATAGATTTGAAGAATTTCGTGATGAGTTTTTAGAGAGGTATAAAAACATTTAAAATTACTTTGTCTACTTGACAAAAATCCATATATATACTCCTTCACAGCATCAACCTGATTTCAGGCAAGAGATGCTCTCGAACATAAGGCCTCAATGAGTGCACTGCTTCGAGCTGTTCTTCAACAGTCCAACCTCCAAGGGAGACGGACAATGGCTACCAAAGTAAACCACATCCATATCGAAAACGCCGCGCTTGATACATCTGAGACAATGGGTGTATTGCGGGGAGTAATCTCTACTGATACGCTGCAGTTTTTGCAGATTGATGATTATCAGCGCGAAGAGCTGCCTCCTGGCGCTCGCTCGAGTATTCTCAAGGCGCTCAGGACTGGACAGCCTTTACTCGACCTTATCCTTGGGATGCGTGGTGATAATTACGCCGAAGAATTCCCCGGGAAAGTGACACTCAAAGGCCCGGTCTATATCATCGACGGGTATCAGCGGATGCTTACCGCCTTTGACTATATGAAGGAAAAGCCCGAAGCAAGAGTTAGGTTGGGGGCAAAAATTTATCTCGACACGAACTACGCGTGGGAGCGTGACCAGTTCGACATCCTCAACTCCAAGCGTATCAAGGTAGCGCCTTCTGTACTGCTCCGTAATCGGCGAGACGAAAGCGCCGCGGTTAAGTTACTGTGGCAATTGACTACGACACAAGAACACAAACCGTTCGTCATGCATGGGAGGGTGTCGTGGGGTCAAAACTTGACTGGGGGTCACCTGCTCCCTGCTAGTATGTTCGCCAGGTTCGTATCAACATTACATGCGCACAAGTCGATTACCGGGGCGAACGATGCAAGCGAAGGGCTCACTACCGCGCTTGACCGCATGGTCTTGGTGGTGGGAGAAGAAAACCTTCGTTCAAACATCTATGCTTTCTGGAATCTCATCGATACTTGTTGGGGCATCCGGAAGATCTCGTACCGTCATGAGGCAGTGTACATCAAGGGTTCTTTTGTGCACTCTCTGGCGAAGCTTCTCTCTGACCACCACGATTTTTGGGAGAAAGATCCGGAAGAAAAAAAATTGTTCATCCCTCGCGAGTTGGTCAATAAGCTGAAGCTCTTTGGCGTCAACGACCCGAGCGTCGAGCGTTTGGCGGGTTCTGGAGGTAAGGCTCGCAACCATCTGTATCTCTTGATGCTTGAGCATGTTAACTCCGGCAAGCGAACCAAGCGTTTGCGGTCACGCTTTGCCGGTGCAGTTCAGCCGGTAGAAACTGACGAAACCACGACTGATGAAGCCGAAGCCGCATAAACCAACATCACTGCCTCACCAACTTCATAGTTAGTGAGGCAGTTTTTTGTACGCGCCCATATTTTAAGGTTTAACCTCAGGAGGTTTTCGAGCTTATTGCGGTTTAATTTGCTAAACAATATCCAGCTGTTAGAGTGATTATATGAAGGATTTTGATAAGTGGAATTCACAAAAAAAGCAGATCAACGATCGTGCCAAAACACCTTTTTATCATGAGCGGGAAATATGGTGGTGTGCTTTGGGAGTTAATGTAGGCTCAGAGCAAGATGGATCGGGGGATGAATCTCGCCGACCAGTACTTATATTAAAAGCATTAGGAAGTACTATTTTCTTAGCAATTCCTTTAACCACTTCATCTCAAAGTCACCCACTACGACCATCATTAGGTATTGTGGATGGTAAGAAGGCTCACGCACTTTTATCTCAGCTACGGGTAATTGATACTAAACGTCTAATTCGTAAAATTGAATACCTTGATAAAGATACATTTGATAGAATACGAAAAATCGCCAAAGAATTACTCTGACGATTTGTACTGTTTGCCTCTTGCGAGGCGAGGCCGAAGCCACTTGTAAACTCATAGTAACAAAGCGAAAAAATATGTCAAGTAAATTACACATCAAATCCGAACATACTCCGGCAGGGGATCAGCCTGCGGCTATTTCGAAGCTTATTGCTGGCATTGAACGTGGCGAGCGGCACCAAACGTTAATGGGTGTCACCGGTTCCGGCAAGACCTTTACAGGTGCGAATGTCATAGCGCATGTGGGTAAGCCCACACTTGTTATTGCACATAACAAAACACTTGCAGCCCAGTTGGCCCAGGAGTACCGCGAATTTTTTCCTGACAATGCAGTCCACTACTTTGTGTCGTACTACGACTACTATCAGCCAGAGGCCTACATTCCGCACTCTGACACATACATTGAAAAGGAGGCGCAAATCAACGAAGAAATAGACCGCTTGCGCCACGCTTCGACTCAAGCCCTCTTGACCAGGCAAGATGTAATTATTGTTGCGTCTGTTTCATGCATTTATGCGCTGGGCTCGCCCGAGGAATACCGAAAAGTTCATATCGAACTCAAAGTAGGAGCAAAGAAAAACCGTGCTGATTTGATACGCGAACTGATTGGGGTGTATTTTGAAAGAACTCCCGCTGACCTCTCTCCTGGGAAATTTCGGGCACTTGGCAATGCAATTGAAATTATGCCCACGGGCGAGCGGATTTTATATCGAGTCGAGTTCGAAGGAGAGTATATTGCTCGTGTGCGAGTGATTGACGCGATCACAAGGAACGAAAATGATTCTTTAGAGTCACTTTTTCTCTTTCCAGCCAAACACTACGTAACACCCGAAAATGAGAGGGCACGTGCAATTGAAGAAATTAAATTTGATTTAAAAGAGCAGCTCGACCATTTTGAGCGCGCAGGCAAACTTCTTGAAGCTGAGCGTTTGAAACGCCGCACTACTTATGACCTAGCGATGATTAAAGAAATTGGCTACTGCAACGGAATCGAAAATTACTCGCGCCACTTTGATGGCCGTAAGCCCGGCCAACCTCCTTTTTCCTTACTTGAGTATTTTCCTCACACCAAAGAAGGTAAGCCTGACTTTTTAACCATTATCGATGAGTCGCATGTAACTGTGCCGCAGATCGGCGGCATGTACGCGGGCGACAGAGCCCGCAAGGTCAACTTAATTGATTTCGGTTTTCGACTCCCTTCGGCAATCGACAATCGCCCTCTTCAATTTCATGAGTTTGAAGAAAGGGTGGGCCAGGTAATTTATACCTCAGCAACTCCTGGGCCCTATGAACGGGAAAAAAGCCAGTCATCAAGCCTGGCAGGTGGCACCAATATGGTTGAGCAAATTATCCGCCCAACAGGATTAGTAGACCCGGAAATTGTTGTGCGTCCTGTGACGGGGAGCAGAGCTGCCGCAAAAGAATCGTCTGGAGAGGTTCATCTTGCGACAGGCGATACTTTTGCTGCAGCTAATCCTGAAAAAAATAAAAAATCACCAGATAAGCTCTCGCACAAAACTACCCCCGTGTCACTAGATGAACCATTCCACGAGAATAGTTTTGTGCAGAGCTCCAAAGGTCAAGTGCAAGATTTCCTAGACGAAGCAGAGAAAGTGATCATAAACGAAGGTCGCGTCTTAGTAACAACTCTTACTAAAAAAATGGCCGAAGATTTGGCTGAATACTTAAAAGATAGGAAAATTAAAGCGGCTTACTTGCATAGCGATGTGCAAACGCTCGAACGCATAACGATTTTGACCGAACTTCGCAAAGGAACCTACGACGTCCTTGTAGGGGTAAATCTCCTTCGCGAAGGACTCGACCTGCCAGAGGTAAAGTTGGTGGCAATACTTGACGCCGACAAAGAAGGTTTTTTACGTAGTGAGACATCGCTTATTCAAACCATTGGCCGAGCAGCACGAAATGTTGATGGGCGAGTGATACTTTATGCGGACCATATGACAAATTCGCTTGAAAAGGCAATTGGTGAAACTAATCGTCGTCGTGCTATCCAAGTTGCCTATAATATCGAGCACAACATTACTCCTCAAACGATTAAGAAAAATATTAAAGACATTACCGAAGAGCTTCGAAGCGAACATGGGAAAGCGGTCAATTCTCTTCTTGTTGTTGATGCCGACCTATACAAAAAAGATCCTAAAAAGTTTTTAGCAGAGAAGAAAAATCAAATGGCCGAAGCGGTGAAAGACCTCGACTTCGAAACCGCCGCCATCATACGTGACGAACTCTACACATTGTTGGGTGAAGGAAAGGGAAAAAAGAAACCCCGCTCCAAAAAGCCTACAAAATAAGGCGCTGTATCGCCCAATTTTGGCAATATGCTATAATGATCGCAATCGTATAAACTCCAGGGCAATTGCCGTGGGTATTGATGTGTCTAAAAACAATATATGGCTGAAGAAAAAATAACTATTAAAGGGGCAAAAACACATAATTTAAAAAATGTTTCTTTGACGTTGCCTCGCAATAAGATGATAATTTTTACCGGACTTTCGGGTTCGGGAAAGTCGTCTTTAGCTTTTGATACCATTTTCGCTGAAGGTCAGAGACGCTATATTGAGTCACTTTCGGCATATGCCAGGCAGTTTTTGCGACAAATGCAAAAGCCTGACGTTGAGGAAATCACCGGACTTTCGCCTGCAATTTCGATCGACCAAAAGAGTCGCTCAAATAACCCTCGCTCGACCGTGGCTACCATTACCGAAATTTATGATTATTTGCGTATTTTGTATGCGCGTGTAGGCAAGCCCCACTGTCTCGTTTGTGGTCGAGAAATCCGCAAACACTCTAACGAAGAAATAATCCACAGTATTGTCGAAAATGTAACCAAACTCGCACCTAAAAAAACTCGCAAGGTTATGGGGGTCGAAATTAACGAAGATGTTGTGCGTATTTATGCGCCGGTTGTTGTGGGACGCAAAGGCGAATACTACCAACTTTTATATGACTTACTCGGTAAAGGTTTTGAAAAAGTGAAAGTCGACGGCAAAATGCAAAACTTGCGCGAACAAATCATCCTTTCAAAAAATAAAAAGCATAATATCGACGCCCTTGTGGACGAAATTCTTATTTCAGAATTTACTCGTTCGAAGCAAGCTGCAATGGAGCGACTCGCCGAGGCAGTTGAGAGAGCTTTAACTGAGTCCGAAGGGTTGGTCAAAGTCGAAGATCATAACGGCGAGAGGCTAATATCGGCCAAATTTATGTGCGCCTATGATGGCTTTTCGTTTCCTGAAGTTGAGCCCCGCCTTTTTTCTTTTAATTCACCCTATGGAGCATGTGCAGCTTGTAACGGCTTAGGCACGAAACACATGTTTTCTACAGAGCCTTGTCCTGTATGCCACGGCGCTCGTCTACGTCCTGAAGCTTTGAATGTGTTTTTATATAAGGAAAATAGCCACATCGGAAGTACCCTCCTGTCGCAAGATGAACCTCTCCAGAAGAGTACTTCCGATGCTGCCCAAAAAACCAAAGCTCACGGGGCAAGTAAAGAAAGCACTGTAAACTCTAAAGCCGCAGGCAAGTCAGTGTCTGGAGAGGTTCATCTTGCGACAGACGTTGACTCGGCTGCGGCCTCCCACGACATGGTCGAGAAATTGGTACCCAAAGATGCAAAAAATGTTGTAGACATTACTCACATGTCTATCAAAGATGCGCATGATTTTTTTACCGAACTTCATTTGTCTAAAAAAGACCAAGAGATTTCAAAAACAGTTATTAAAGAAATTTGCGCACGTCTGAAGTTTATGCTCGACGTGGGGCTGGACTACCTTACGCTTGAGCGGCGAGCCAACACATTGTCTGGAGGAGAGGCACAACGAATCCGCTTAGCGTCACAACTCGGCTCAGGGCTCGTGGGCGCACTCTATGTGCTCGACGAACCCACTATTGGTTTGCATCAGCGAGACAATGAGCGCTTGATCAAAACTTTAGTTAATCTTCGCAACCTTGGCAACACAATTATAGTTGTGGAACACGACGAAGACACTATTTATGCGGGGGATTATTTAGTCGACATAGGCCCGGGTGCGGGAGTGCATGGTGGCCACATTGTGGTCGCTGATGATCTTGAAAAATTACTTACAGCCAAAAAAAACGACAGCGGCTCAGTGACTTTGGCTTATTTGCGTGGAGAAAAAGCGATTGCCGTGCCTGAGAGTCGTCGAGACAAGGACAAAGGGTCAATTAAAATTGCTGGCGGGAGGGCGTTTAGTATCCAAAATTTAACAGCCGAAGTTCCCTTAGGGCGCTTAGTTGCTGTGACTGGGGTGTCGGGCTCAGGAAAATCTACATTTTTATATGAAATTTTGTACGAAAATTTACGAGCGCGATTTGATAAACGCTATCGAACTAACGAAGTGTTTAACGCCACGACAGTGACAGGGCTTGATAATTTGAGTCGAGCAATACTGATTGACCAGTCGCCAATTGGCCGCACGCCCCGTTCAAACCCCGCAACCTACACGGGTTCTTTTACTTTTATTCGTGACCTGTTTGCGACAACAACCGAGGCGCGAGCGCGCGGTTGGAAAGCGTCTCGCTTCTCGTTTAACGTGCCTCAAACGCGTCATGGCGGGCGTTGCGAAGCGTGCGAAGGTAACGGAGTAATTGCGGTTGAGATGCATTTTTTGCCGACTGTCTATGTAACCTGCGACATATGTCTAGGAAAGCGATTTATGAAAGAGACTCTTGAAGTTAAGTATAAGAAAAAAAGCATTTATGATGTGCTGGAAATGACTGTCGAGGAAGCAATACTTTTTTTCGAAGATATACCGGCAGTCCATGATCGCCTCCAAACGCTTGAAGAGGTGGGGCTCGGCTATCTTAAGCTTGGACAGAGTGCCACTACACTTTCAGGAGGAGAGGCGCAAAGGACAAAAATCGCTTCAGAGCTTTATCGCCCACACGTACAAAAAACTATTTATCTTCTTGATGAACCTACCGTTGGGCTTCATTATGAAGACGTGCAAAAATTAATCGATATTTTAAACCGTCTTGTAGTTGCGGGGAACTCTGTCGTGCTTATTGAGCACAACATGGATGTGATCAAAAGTTCTGATTATATTTTAGACTTCGGGCCGGAAGGTGGTGTGGGAGGAGGCAAACTAGTTGCCAAAGGTACGCCCGAGGAAGTGGCGAATAATAAAAACTCGCATACAGGCAGATACCTGAAGCGAGTTTTGAAGGGGAGATAAAGTAACCATATTCTATGGCCGCGTTGGTCGCGTAACAAATGATATTACGCGACATGATCCAACAGGATCAGACGATTACGCGGCACGATTTCGACAAAATCGTATGACGCTCGAGGAATATAAAAAGAAAGTAAAAAAAATACCTGATACACCCGGGGTGTATTTCTTTTTAGGTCCCAAGCGAGAAGTACTTTATATTGGGAAAGCAACTTCTCTTTGTGACCGGACTCGTTCGTACTTTGCTCCAGACATTGGGAGTGTGCGAAGCCAACTTATTGCTCAGATGGTCGAGAAGGCAAAGTACCTTGACTGGCGCCAGACCGACTCAGTACTCGAGGCCCTCATTCTTGAGGCAAATTTAGTACGCACCCATAAGCCCAAGTACAACACCGACCTCAAAGACGACAAAAGTTTTAATTATGTTGTGCTTACCAAAGAGGATTTTCCTCAAGTGCTTGTTGTCCGAGGGAAAACCCTTGATATAGACTGCCCACCGGAGAAAAGGTGGCACACCTTCGGGCCTTTTCCTCACGGGGCCCAACTGAAGGAAGCTATGCGTATTATTCGAAAGATTTTCCCCTACCGGGACCACAAGTGCATTTCATGCGAGCTGCAAAAAAAAAGTGGTAAAGCATGTAAGTCCTGCTTCAACCGGCATATAGGCCTTTGCCCTGGGGTATGTACTGGCGAAATTTCAAAACCTGAGTATGCAAAAATTGTAAGGCGTATTGTATTTTTATTTGAAGGTAAAAAAAGCATGCTCGTTAAAAGTTTGGAACGTGACATGAAGAGTGCGGCAAAAGGTGAGAACTTTGAAGAAGCGATGGTTTTGCGACGCCAACTGTATGCGCTCAACCATATTCAAGACGTATCACTCATCAAAGACGAATATCGTGCGCCCGCACTTTCGGTGGGGAAAAGTGGCAATCAATCAACTCGTATAGAAGCCTATGACGTGGCACATCTGCAGGGGAGCGCTGCGGTCGGGGTCATGACAGTTGTTGAAGACGGTATGGCTCAAAAAGCTGAGTATCGAAAATTTAAAATAAAAACCGCAAAGCCTGGTGATGACCCAGGCGCATTAAAGGAAGTATTGTCGAGAAGGCTCGGGCACGACGAATGGCCGCTCCCTCGTCTCATTGCAGTTGACGGCGCGACTGCGCAAATTAATGTTGCGGAAAAAATTTTAAAAGATTTAGGTATAAGTATCCCTGTTGTTGGGGTAGTCAAAGACGAAAAGCATCGTCCGCGCGAACTGAGAGGGGACAAAGAGCTAATAGCGGGGCGAGAGCGCGACATTTTACTTGCAAATGCCGAAGCTCATCGTTTTGCTATAGGATATCATCGTAAAAAAAGCCGCAGAGAACTGCTTTTGTAGGATGTGATAATTTTTTAGAATTACTTTACAGTTGTAATATTTAGTAGTACTGTGTTTCTAGAAGTTGGGACGTCTCCCTACCCCTTAATACGAAGTCTTGGTAAATTAACTTCTAAAGATTTCACACACTGATGGAACTCTTCTTCCATCATACACTCATACGCGG
>JAYVXU010000029.1:0-16744 GCA_043784925.1 Candidatus Adlerbacteria bacterium | reverse complement strand
CGTTGTATACAAAAGAATATATTGCGTGGGTGGAGGCGTGGTTCAATCACACGCCGAGACAGTGTTTGGAAGGTATGACCGCGTATGAGTGTATGATGGAAGAAGAGTTCCATCAGTGTGTGAAATCTTTAGAAGTTAATTTACCAAGACTTCGTATTAGGGGGTAGGGAGACGCTGTCATTTTGAATTAATAGCATACCACAAAACAAAACTCACCGCTAGAAGGCCTAGAAGTGAGCCGTGCTTGTTTAAAAAGTGACCGATGTTACACAGAGGCAGGAGTTTGACAACACGTACAACTTTTTTTGTGAGTCACAATAAGCCAAATAGCCGAAGCTCCAACGAGAATATAGACCACGGCCTCAAGAGGAGCCGAAAACCTAAGAATCATTCGAACCAGATTCCAATCCGCACCTCCTATGAGCATTCCCAGGCCCACTAACCCCCAATTGAGCGCCCCAATCATTGCAAGAGAGAAAGCTACGATGTGACCAATTTTCATATGTAGAAAAATATTTTGAAAAATAGTGCGTGTCGACCACCACGTCACTCCAGTATGAATCTAGTTTTAAAACAACAAAGCGTCTGCGTGGGGATAGCTATTGTTTTGGTAAATACGAAAGAGGATTAAGGTATGCGGATACGTCGCCCACAGGCATCGTGTATGTTTGGCCCGCACAACTTTTACTAGGGAAAGATGCTATTTCAGCTCCAACGCTTGCGTACACTCCAAAGTGGAGATGTGGCCCAGTTGCATAACCCGTGGAGCCTGAGTACCCTATGACGTCACGACTCCCCACTTGTTGACCTTTCGAGACACTTATAACCGACAAGTGGGCGTATATGGTCGAGAGTCCATTGTCGTGTTTTATAAATACCCATTTCCCATATGAAGCCCCGGGACAGGTAAGGTCAGTATTTCCTGTACCCAAAATTACCCCGCCCCGAGCTGCTTTGACCGGTGTCCCAGGAGAGGCTCCTAAGTCAATAGCGTTGTGACCTTTGTTGTTGTAGACCTGTGGGTTTGCAGTGGCAAAAGGAGTGTTACCGAAGTATTGAGTTATAACTACTCGGTCAAGTGGCCAAGACAACGAGCCCGGACCGCTTTGCGGCACGTTTGCAGCACTCACCTTGAGATTAAGTTGGGATTCAAAACTTGAAAGGTCTTTTTCAAATTTTACTTCTTGAGCTTTTTTTTGTGCAATTATTTTTTGGTAATTAGCTTCCGTGTTTTTTGTTTGCACTAATAGCTCACTTTGTGACTGCCTTGCTATTGCAAGACTTTGTTTTTGTTGTGCTAAATTGCTTTGCAAATCTGCAAGTTCTTGTCTTTTTTGCTGCGCAATAGTTTTACTACTTTGCAAATTCTGTTTTAGTTGGGACAAATCAGTTATCTTTTTCTGTAATCTGTTTCGCAGTGAGTCCAAGGAGGCTGCTTCATCAAAAAAGCTTGAAAGTGACACTCCTCCAAGCAAGAGAAGTGCGAACGGTTCGCGGTCATGACTATTGAGTGTATTGAGCGTGTTCCCCACTTCTTCTTTACTGGCGTAAATTATAGAGCTTGTTGTGGCAATACTTCCCGACAAGCGATTTATGTCTTTGTCCTTAAGATTGATTTGAGCGGTGGTAAGGGTAATACTTTTTGTAAACTTTTGTATATTTAAGTCAAGGGTTCGGACAGCGGTCTGAAGGGTCTGTTTTTGTTTGCCAGTTTCAACGAGTTGCGATTGTAGTTTGGCTATTTGAGCTTTAAGGGAATCAATCTGAGATGTGCTTTGGACAATATTTTGCTGAAGCTCCTCAATTGTCTGGGCTCGCACAAGAGGTAGTAGTATAGGTGCGGTAGATATAATTATAAAGGCTCCGAAAGCTAAAGTCGAAAATAGGACATGTCGGGACATCTCTCTATCTTAAAGCAATTGTGCCGCAGTCTCAACACGCTCTATTGTTTTACTCAGGCCCAACAGCGCCGCAAGAGTAAATGGGTCAGGCGACTTTTCCTGTCCTGAGAGTGCTACGCGTAAGGGCCAAAGCACTGAACTTCTTCCCACTTCAGTTGCAAAAGGAAATATTTTTTCTTTTATGAACTCTTCAGTAAAAGGGGTGCAGTCCTTTAAAAGTGAGACAACCTCTTGCAAGTTATGCCTCACCGTTTCCTGGTCGGCCTTGGCACCTTGAATGAGTAACGCAGGGGAAACAGGCGGAATGTATTCTTCTAAAAATGAAAATTCGCCGGCCTGAAGTGTATCCACAACCTCCTGAAAGGAGGTACATCTTTGTTGAAGTAAATGTGCAATTTCATAGGTGTATGAAGGAAGCTTGAAATCCTTTTTCTCCGCTTTAACATAGCCTTCGAGGCGAGCTATAAAAGCATCGGGTGATAATCCTTGGATGTATATATGATTAAACCATCGTAATTTTTCTTCGTTAAATTTAGCACCTCCTTTTTGAAGCCTGGACACATTAAAATTTTGGATAAGTTCAGAAATTGTCATAACTTCTTGGTCACCTTCAGGATGCCAGCCGATCAATGCTAAAAAATTAACTACCGCTTCAGGGCAGTACCCTTCTTTGCGATAATCGAGCACGTCTTTAGCCCCATCACGTTTGCTGAGTTTTTTCTTGCCATCGGGCCCGAGGATAACGGGCATAGTTGCAATAGAAGGGCGTGTAAAGCCAAGTGCGTCATAGAGTGACAAAAATTTTGGAGTAGACGAAATAAATTCTTCGGCCCGCATTATGTGGGTCACCCCCATTTCGAAGTCGTCGACAATATGCGCAAAATTGTAGGTGGGGTATCCGTCACCTTTTAATAAAATAAAATCATCCAAGGCTTCTTCACCTGCCGACAAAATGCCACGGACCATGTCATTCCATTCGTATCTTTTTATTTCAGGAACTCTGAAACGCAGTGGTTTTTTGCCGTCCCAGGGAAGTATTTCTTTTGGGCGATACTCACGATATAAAAAAGGACGTTTTTCCTCCTCGGCTTTTACTCTAAACCCCTCTACCTCTTGTTCGGTATACGGGTCGGGGTATGCATATCCTTTTTCAAAAAGTATTCGTGCATATTTTTGGTAGGAGTCGAGGCGGTCGGATTGCTTGATGGGCCCTTGGTCCCACGTTATGCCTAGCCACTCTAAAGACTCAACGATATGGTCAATTGACCCCACCACTTCCCTTTCCTTGTCAGTGTCCTCAATTCGCAAAATAAATGTACCACCATGTTTGCGAGCAAAAAGCCAAGCAAAAAGTGCTGTACGGACTCCACCCACGTGCAAAAAGCCGGTCGGGCTTGGGGCAAAACGAGTGACAACATGGTCAAGATTCATGAGATAAAGCTATAGAGAGTAAGGCTTCGGCGATTGTGTGAGAAGCGTCTGCTCTAGCAAACCCTCGGGCCGATTCCGACATAGTACGCCAAATCTCTGGATGCTCAAGGATGCGGCTAATTTCGGACAAGAGTACTCCGGGCTTTAAATTATTTTGCTCAATAACAGTTGCGGCTCCGCTTCGGGCGTACGCAAAAGCATTTTTTGTCTGGTCATGAGATATTTCTTCTGGAATTGGGACAAGTATTGAAGGGATGCCCCAAATGGCTATTTCAAAAATACTTCCGGCTCCAGCACGCGAGATAACAATTTTGGCCGTACCCGCTATCATACGAAGCGCAAGCTCATTGAGGTAATCAAAGGTTCGGTAACGAGCGGCAAAAAGGGAGTCTGCTAATGCAATCTTGGCGCGCCCTTCTACTTCGGTGATATTTGCAACACCTGTTTGGTGTACGACTTGGTACTTCTCGAGTAATTGGGGTAATGCAGCGAGTACAACATCGTTAATAGCAACAGAGCCTTGAGAGCCTCCTTGGACAAAAATGGTGGGGAGTTGTGGAGTGAGTTTTAAAAACTCATAGGTTCCCTCACGTTCTGGCAGTGTGAGCGCTTTGCGAACTGGATTGCCGGTAAAAGCTACTTTTTCTGCAGGAAAAAAATGTGCCGCTTCAGGAAAAGAAATAGCTACTTTAGTTGCAAACTTCCCAGCCCAACGGTTGACCCGACTTGGTTCAGCATCGGTGGCATAGATAATGACCGGAATGCGCAGCACCCTTGCTGCAAATAAGGTAGGAAAACTACCATAGCCACCGGTCCCTAAGATGACATCAGGGTAAAGAAAGAAAAGACGCCAGATAGAAAGAAGGATGCCCCAAAAAGTTTTCCCTGCATCTATAACATTAAGGAGAGAAAAATAGCGTCGTATTTTACCAGCGGGAGTATATACAAAAGTAATGCCGTGTTGGTACAAGAGTTCACTGTCATACGGTTCGTAGGAAGCGTAAAAAAGTTCGGGTTCTACAAGTTTTTTGTCCCGAACAAGGTCATGTATACCCTCAGCAACTGCAATAATAGGGTAAAAATGTCCCCCACTCCCCCCTCCAGTAAAAAGTATCTTCATATGTGACGTATAGTATCTCTACTGTACCAAAAATTTTCTTTCTTTGCTTCGGAAATTAATTGGTAGCATTCTTCATGCGGCGGGAGATGGAGAGGATTATGCCGACTTCGGCCAAGGCGAATGCAAGTGCGGTGCCGCCGTGCGAGACAAATATGAGGGGTACACCTACAAGCGGTACTAACCCAACGGTTGAGGCAATGTTGAAGAAAGACTGCCCTATAATAAGGACCACTAAACCGACCACAACGAGCCCGCCGAAGGGGTCAGGTGCCCGCGAGGCTATACGGAGCCCCAGGATGGCAAATACAGCGAATAAGAGTATCAAAAGAGTACTCCCCAAGAACCCAAACTCCTCTCCCGCTACTGCAAAAATAGAGTCCCCAATTGGCTCCGGCAGATATGAAAATTTTTCTATACTTTGTCCAAAACCTCTGCCATATAAACCCCCCGAGCCCACAGCGATAAGGGACTGTTGAATTTGATACCCTGAGCCTTGTGGGTCTGCCGACATGTTCATAAATGTTTCGATTCTTTGAGCTACGTGCGGATATATCATGGCAGCCCCTACCATCGAAACCACTCCTATAAGAAAAAGTAAACCTAAATGCCATAGTTTCCCACCAGCAGCAAATAACATAGCGACGGTCGACATGCCGATAATGAGAACTCCTGCGGTGTTGGGTTGGGCTAGGAGAATGACTGCAGGAGCACCGCCAATAAGTGCCAAAGGTATCATCCCACCTTTAAAGGTTTTAATTTCCTTAAAATGAGCCGAATATATAGCAGCAAGAAAAAGAATAGTGGCTAATTTAAGTATTTCCTCGGGTTGAAAAGAAAATCTTCCTATAACTATCCAACGAGAAGCGCCTTTTAAAGAAAGTCCAATATGCGGCACAAAGGTGAGGAGGGTTATAGCAAGAGCAATACCAAAAAAATAGGGGGTGTATACTTTTATCTTTTGATAATCGAGTCGTGCAAAAAAAACCATCAAAAAACCTCCACACAATAGCCCAAACAGTAATTGGCTTGCAGCAACCGAGGTAAAACTTGCGCCCCCATCGCGTGCCAGCAAACCCATCGCAGCAGAGGTGAAAATGAGCAAGCCAAAAATAACCAGCCCACACATGACTAAAAGAAATGGTATGTCGATCGTGCGCTTCATAGTCCTACAAAAGGGCAACGGTTATACCAATAACTGCAGCAAGGACACTTACTATCCAGTAACGCATAGTAACTTTGTAAGGGGGCCAACCAATGGCTTCGAAGTGATGGTGGAGGGGTGCTATGCGTAGCAATTTTCGACCTAGGAATTTTTTACTCAAAATTTGTAGAATATTTGAAAGTACCGTTACCACAAGTGGGAGTGCGATAATAGGAAGTACGGCAACGCCCTTACCCCCACTAATTGAGTCAGTTAAAAAAGCAATAACAACCAGTGCTAAAGAAAGTCCCATAGTGCCTGTTTCCGATAAATAAAATCGCGCGGGAGGAATATTAAACCATAAAAATGCGAGCAATCCTCCAGATATAGAAGCAGATAGGGCTGCAATATCCTGTTGTTGTTGGAAAAAAGCTATGCCCGCATACGCTGCAAAAATAGAGGCGAAAATTCCTCCTGCTAGGCCGTCTATGCCGTCTATCACGCCCCCGGCATAAATAAAGAGAGCAACTAAGACAAACAAAGGAATGAAAAATATTCCTACTTCAAGTTGAGAATGTATAAAAGGAAGGGCAATAGAAGATACACCAAGTTTTGCATAAAACCAATATGCGCAAAGAAAAGAAGTTACAGCCACAAACCCAAGTCGGATGCGCAACCGCAAACCCTTCTTCCCTTCTATTTCGTACAAGTCGTCGAGCAACCCTACAAGAGCTCCCGCTATCATAGCAGCCAGGGGTACCCATGTTTGATTTCGACTAATAAAGGCGAGTAGGCCAAAATCTTGACGAAGAAAGTGAGAAAGTAATGACAATACTGTCGCGCATATGAGTACACTCAGCCAGACAATAACGCCTCCCAACCTTGGCGTCCCGACTTCTCTTGTTTGGTGAAGAGTATTAAAGGTCTCGGCGGGAGTACCGTCCAGGCTCACCTTGCCCGCTTTGGGCTTCCACATTTTATATTTATATAAATAGTGAGATACGAAGGGTGTTATGGCTATACCAATTAAAAAAGTGAGTGTCGCGGGTATAAATATGCGCATCGCATCTGCTGCTGTCATGATAGTTACTGCTTTCGCGCAGCTGAAATTAATGTATGGATGTCATTAAAACGCCCCTCTTTCGTTGAACCTAACACCACGGCCACAAGCGGGTGCCCTATTTCAACATCAAATATTGCCACCAGGTTCCCGCCGGCTAGGTCAGTATACCCTGTTTTAGCACCAATAAGGCCTGGGATATCAAGCAGAGGCTCGTCAGTCGCATGAGCTGTTAATGTGCGCCCTCCCACATCAATAGACACACTATTTTGCTGAGTCATTTCAAAAAATGATGGATATTGCGAGTAAAAAAGTGTTGCTAGCCTTGCTACATCATATGCTGAGCTATAGGCACCTGATGTTGTACTGTCAACGTCAAGCCCGGTCGGATTTGCAAAAGTTGTGTGAATTAATCCCAAATTATGAGCAACTTCATTCATTCGCGCTAGATAATTTGTCCCTAAACTTTCGGCGGCAGCTTGCATGGCATCATTAGACGAAGCAATAAGCCCAATTTTGAGTAATGTTGAAAGTGGGACTATATCCCCTTTTTTAAATCCCCAGTCACCAAAGGGCAAAAGTGCTCTTGGGGTAATACGGACAAGCGTGTCCGGCGCAACTGCGGTCAGCACTATTTCTGCAGTCATAAGTTTAGTGATAGAGGCAAGAGGTAATTGTGCTTGAGCATTTTTTGCATATAGAACCCGGCCATCTTGGGGGTCGTACACAATTGCAGCTTTAGCTTCTACTTGTGGATTAGAAACAAAGGTTGGAAAAAGTGTAAGCGCCACCGGAGGTGGTATAAGTTTTCCTTCTCGAAAAAGCATGACTGTTGCTCCTCCTAAAAACATAGTTGTGCATAAAAACATACTGGCCAGAAGTGCCGCAATAGATTTACGAAGGCGAGGGTTTTTTTTCATATATTACTCTCCTATTTGTGCAGTTTTATAAGCTTGTTCGAGCTCTTTGAGCTTTTGTCGAACCACCTCAAAGTCCGGTAAATCACGAGGATGCGTGCTGCCCATGGTGGCCAGGAGTTCAGTCGTTATTTCATATAAAAAAGAACGCTCATCCTTTGGGTTTTGGATGCGACGCACCAGCCCCCGCATAGTAAGAGTGCGAATGGTTTGGCCAGAATTAACGCCGCGTATAAAGTCTATTTCTGCCCTAGTGAGTGGGCCACGGTATGCTATTGCGGCGAGTACCTCGAGGCCCGCGCGTCCTAGGTCGCGACTATTTTCTTCTCGCCGCACCTGCTCAATTAGTGGTGCCACCTCGGGTGCCACTCGTAACTCAAGCATAAAGCCATCGTCCACTATAACGACACCTCTTCCTGCTTGAGCTCCCTCACTTAGCACGGACGCTAGTTCTTCATCACTGAGGGACAAAATTTTTTGTATGTCTTTATGTAGGAGGGGCCTACCCAAAGCGAATAGTAAACCTTCTAGTTGTTGTCGAGAATTTAAATCATTCATATTGGGGTACCGAAAGTTCGTCAGATTGAAGGGTGATATCTCCAAAATGCTCGCTCTGTTCAGTTTTGATTATACCGCGCTTTACTAGCTCAAGTAATGCCAAAAAACTCACAATCACGGTGTGCTTGAGTTCCCTATGTTCAAGCGTCTGGTTACTCGAATGATTTTTGTTAAAATCTTTAAAAGATAGTTCTATAGCAAAAGATACCCTTTGGGCCAGCGTCTCTATCATTTCTTCCAGAGAAATTATTTTTTTAACCGCCACTTTAGGTAATGTGAGTGATGTTGGGAACCCATCAATGAGCGACTGGGCTGCAGTGCGTAAAGATGTAAGAGATATGGCCTGGTCAAAAATGAAAATTGGCTCGGCCTCTGGCGTTATTCCCTCAAAAAGAAAGGGTTTTTTTGTCGCTAATCCTAATTCTCGCGCCACATCCTTAAAGAGTTGATACACTGCCAAACGATATTCAAGCTCTTTAATATCCCCAGACTCCTCTTCAGAAATGGTAAGGGTTGGCAAAAGTGAGCGAGACTTTATAAGCAGCAGGGTCGCTGCAAGCGAAACAAACTCTGCTGTCTCGCCAACCGGCATCTCTTCCATTTGGTTTATCCGTTCAATATATTCGTCAGTGACGACCGCCAAAGAAATATCATTAATCAAAAGCTTTCGCTTTTCGATCAAATCGAGCAACAAATCAAGAGGCCCTTCGTATACAGAAGTTTTAATGGTAAATGCAGGGGGCATTACGTCTATTTTACTACACTATTTTACAAAACTCTCGGCGAGCGCGAGGAGAAAGCGCACAGGTTCGCCAGCTGCACCTTTTGCCAAAAATTCATTTGCGTTTGCAGTCATGCGTGGTGCCATGTCTATGTGGACCCACCAACAGTTAAGTTCCTTTGCAAATTCTTTGATAAACATTCCTCCCGCAATAACTCCTCCGTAGCGCGAATTGCCTGAAGCAGGAATATTAGCCACGTCTCCAAAGTTGCCCTTGATCATCTCCTCGTATTCTTCCCAAGCGGGGAAAGGCCACATATAATCGCCGCTTTTTTCAGCCAATTCCATAATTTGAGGGATCTTATATTCTTCATTTGTCATGAATGCATTTGCTTGAGTGCCCAGAGCTATGAGGGAAGCCCCAGTAAGAGTGGCCACATCAACTACAACTGTTGGGTTATATCGCTTCGCATAAGTGACGCCATCAGCCAAAATTACACGACCCTCCGCGTCTGTATTTAAGACTTCAATTGTTTTGCCTGAAAGGGACTTCAAAATGTCGCCAGGGCGCACTGCTCCAATGCCGGGACCGTTTTCAATTGCAGGCACGAGCCCTACAACATTGACTTTCAGTTTTAATTTGGCTGCGAGTGCCACAGCGTGTATGACCGCTGCACCTCCGGACATGTCCATATGCATTTCGTACATATGGTCCCCTCCTTTAATATTGAGCCCGCCCGTGTCGAAGGTGACGCCTTTGCCGACAAATACAACAGTTGGGGTAACCTCATTTTTATTGAGTGACTTCCCGGAGCGCGATGTATTGGTTGAAGACTTACCTGCTCCCCAATATTCCATCACTATAAACTGTGGCTCTTCGGCCGAACCTCTGGCCATTCCAAGGACAGCTCCCATGCCGAGTTTCTCCATCTCTTTTCTCCCTAATGTTTTCACTTGGATGTTCGTACCTTTTGCTGCAGTTTTTGCCGCTGCTGCTAGTGTTTTGGGCACCATATCTCCACCAGGTATGTTGCAGAGTTCGCGGCATATATTGATCTCGTTGCCTATTTGGTGCCCGCGGAACAAGCCCTCCTGACCTTCTTTTGGGGTATTGATCGCTGAAACTACTTTCATAGAAAAATGTCCTTCAGCTGGTTTTTGCTTATATACTGTATGTTCGTACTCGGCCATCACAAATGCCGTGCCAGCAATTTCTCCAAGCTCATAGTCGGTAAGAGCCTGGGGTGCAATGTTTCGTATATCTAGCCAGTCAATTTGGATTGCGTTGAGTTTGTACTGTTTTGCAGTTGCAACCACTTTGCGCATGAGCAAAGTAAACTTTCGTTTTGATAGCTTTTTTTCCTCGCTTGCGGCCGTGACCCCTGTCCCTATATGGAGCTCTTGCTGTACCACTCTATCAACAAATTTTGTAAGTGGACCGTGCACTAACTGTACGATAACAGCACTTTTTTCAGGTTGGACTTGAAATTTCATATTATTTTTGTAGTTATTTGAGTCCAAGTATAGCGGTAAAATGCAGTCAACTCAATGAAGCTGCCACTTATAATACAGTGGCAGTTTTTTATTTAAAAATAAAGGTTTATAGTTTTTTCTTTAATTCAATACCTAGTTCTTGAAGTTGCTTTGGGGAGGCTTCGGCGGGGGCATTCATCATAAGGTCTTTACCTTCGCCTGTTTTGGGGAAGGCTATCACCTCGCGGATGTTTGGTTGATTTTCAAGAAGCATAACTATACGGTCGATGCCTGGAGCAAAGCCACCGTGTGGAGGTGCACCATAGGTAAATGCATCTAGCATATGTCCAAATTTCTTACGCTGCTCTTCTTCACTAATACCAAGGAGTTTGAACACTTGCTTTTGTTCTGCTGCATTATGAATACGTATTGAGCCTGAGGAAAGTTCATACCCATTGAGTACTAAATCATACGAGTTGGCGCGAATTGAAAAGAGATCATCGCCTTGCATAAACTTCTCCTTATCTTCTGGATTGACTGAGCAAAATGGATGGTGTGCCGCCTCTATATTCCCTTCCTTATTCTTTTCAAACATTGGAAAGTCCACAACCCAAGCAAATGCTAACTCATTAGGGTTTGCTTTGTCTTGCCTCAAGTCGGGCTTGTCGCTACCGTACTTTTTTATTGACTCTGCATAAGTAATGCGAGGAAAAAGTGTTGTGGAGATCTGTTTTTCGGGGTATAGCTTCTCCACCAACTCTATAAACATTTTTTCGGTATATTGTAAAACATCTTCTTGTGTTACAAACGACATTTCAAAGTCGAGCTGGGTGAATTCTGGTTGTCGGTCCCCCCGAGTATCCTCGTCACGCATACACCGAGCAATCTGGAAATACTTCTCAAACCCAGCGACCATTAGAAGTTGCTTAAATTGCTGAGGAGATTGCGGTAATACATAAAACTTTCCTTTTTCAAGACGAGACGGAACTAAATATTCGCGCGAGCCTTCTGGAGTGCCTCGCATCATAATGGGAGTTTCTATTTCAACAAAACCATTAGCATCCATATAGTCGCGGAAGAATTTAACAATTTTATGACGCATGCGAATTGTTCGCTGCATGCGCTCGGTACGAAGGTCGAGGTAGCGGTATTTAAGACGAACTTCTTCGTCGACACCGCTCGTGTCTTGGTCAAGAGGAAATGGTGGAGTTTCGGATGTGTTTAAAATCTCAATTTTTAAAATCTCCAATTCTATATCTCCGTTTGGAACTGCGACGTTAATGTTTTTCTCGGGCCTTTTGTTGACCTTGCCTTCAACTGCTACCACAAACTCAGTGCGGATTTCTTTAGCAACTTCCATAGCGGCGCTTTGTGGAAGGACTACCCCTTGGACCGAACCTGACATATCGCGAAAATCAAAAAATACCATTTTTCCTTGGTCGCGCCGAACAGACACCCATCCTTTAATGAGAGCT
This sequence comes from Candidatus Adlerbacteria bacterium, assembly GCA_043784925.1. Classification (GTDB taxonomy): domain Bacteria; phylum Patescibacteriota; class Minisyncoccia; order Phycocordibacterales; family SBAW01; genus GWA1-54-10. Next base: position 4,947 of record JAYVXU010000029.1, on the reverse strand, counting down.
ATTTCCCCTATTAGTGCCTGCAAATCTTTGATGTATATTCGTTCCATAAATTTAAAGTGTTACTCCTACCTTCTCGCGCACCTCTTCCATTTTTTTGGATGCGTAGGCTTTTGCTTTAACGCTTCCCTCGTCAATTACCTTTTTTACCTCTTCGTCACTTATGAGGTTTCGCCTCTCTCGCATCGGTGCTATAAAAACCTCCAAGTCTTCTATCAGTGCCTCTTTAAGCACTTTATACTTTCCTTGACTGGATTCATAGAGTTGCTCTAATCGCTCTTCTGGGTGAAGCAGTCTATGGATTGCATAGACATTTGCAGGTAGATGCGCACCTTGAAGCAATATTTCAGACGATAAAGAATCCGTGACAATACTCATCACCGCTTTTGCAATTTGGTCTTTGTTTCCAAATAAAGGAATAGTATTGCCATAACTTTTACTCATCTTTTTTCCATTAGTGCCGGGGACGACAGCAACCGACTCCTGAATCATTTCTTGAGGTTCCTTAAAAGTTTTTCCAAAGGCCGTATTAAATTTCGCCGCGACTTCTCGCGCATATTCAACGTGCTGACGCTGGTCCTGGCCCACCGGGACCACGTCGGTGTCATACAACAAAATGTCTGCGGCCATGAGTACTGGGTAAGTAAAAAGCCCGACGTTTGCCTCAAGCCCTTTGGCAACTTTGTCTTTGTATGCGTGCCCGAGTTCAAGCATGGAAATTGGGATAACACAGTCAAAAATCCACGCGGCTTCAGTGTGCTCCGAAATTCGAGACTGCTGAAGTATAACTGCCTTTTTGGGGTCAACTCCAACAGCTAAATAATCGCGCACTACATCAAAAATATTTTGTTTTAAAACTTTTGGATCTTTGAGCGAAGTGAGTGCATGGTAGTCGGCTATCATCAAATAGCTATCAAAATCTTGATATATATCTAAAAAAGGTTTGAGCGCGCCAAAGTAGTTGCCAATATGTAATTGGCCACTCGATTGCAACCCCGTGAAAAGTCGTTTTTTTATCTTGAGAGTAGCCGAAAGATTTTTTTGCATTGCAACCCTACTATAGCAAAAAACTCAATATTTTGCCCTCAAAATAAACTTGACATTAAAACAGCAAACATGTTATTATATAAGTTAGATCTTCACCAAAGAAAGGGCTAAATATGAATTGGTCGAAAGTAGTCGAGATGGGGGCTTATATACTTTTGGTTGCTGGACTCCTGGCCCTGGTTATTGTGACCCCCTGGCCTCCTTATTTTATGTAAGGGAGAGAAACGAAATGTCTCAGTCACACACTGACTTCAACGCACAGCTTGCACAGCAAATGGCCGCATTTGAAAATCTGAACGCTCAGGAAATGGAAATGTACCTGACCCACGTTAAGGAGTTTACAGAAGCAGCGTCGGGTTTATTTGAACCTGTTACATCATTTTGCGACTCGGAAGTAGGAGAAAAAGTACAACGTGCCGTAACCTGGTACTTGTTCTGCCAGTATCCCGACATCTTTGATAAAGATGAGGAAGAAATTAAAGACCTCAAAGCTGCAATGGGCGTAATGCACTAACACACTCCAACACTCTTAAAGAAAGGAACAATACAATGTCCCAAGAACGAGGACGGAAGGTTTCGAACGGAATTCTTGTAGCGCTTTTGTTCTTAGTAATGGCAGCAGGTGGAATCCTCTTTGGTGTTGGATTAAATTAAAATTTGAATAGACTCTGCCGCCCTCATTAATAGAGGGCGGTTTTTCGTGTGTGTCGAGCAGGCACACCATCGAGCGGGTACAGAATCCCGCCTGTCTCAGCTGATGAGGAACAGGAACCTACCCCTAGGGTGTTCCGAGCAATTGGAAATCTGAAAGAGGGAGCGGCAGTCTTCCAGCCCCGAACAAGAGTGAACTCACGGTGGCAGCATAGGCGCGCGAGCCTGCATAAAATAGGCGAAGTGCAAAATCAGCCACAAACCTATGCTGTGTTTAGAGCGAGGATGGAGGACGAAAAGATGGTGTGTTGACCCCGGGAGACCCTTGGACATCTTTCCCGCACCTTAATGGTGCAGCGTGAGAGTAGCGTACACAGGAATACGTAACTGTCATAAGCGATGTGTGCAAGGGAGTCAGAGGAACTCATAGTACCAATACCATCAGTAATGATGATGGTGGGAAGGGGTTCTACTTTATGGAAGTGTAAGTGTACAGACGGTGCGATAGGCGGTCAAAGAAATGCCAAAGAATGAACAGACAACCTATCACAACATGTCTGTGAAGCTGATACTGGAGTTACAAGGTCGAACAATAATTGGAAAAAAAAAGTATGTACGAAACTATCTGCGAAGAAACATCACTGTACAAAGCCTATCTCGCCGTTCTCAGGAACAAAGGAGCAGGCGGTATTGACGGTATCACGTTGGATATATTCTCCAAACACCTAGGGAAACACATCCACGAACTCGCACGACTGCTGAAAGAGAAGCGATACGAGCCACTTCCTGTAAGAAGGGTGTATATCCCGAAGTCAAACGGAAAGGTGCGTCCCTTGGGTATTCCTGCAATACGAGACCGCATCGTACAACAGGCAGTACGCACACTCATTGAACCATCACTCGAGAGACTGATGTCTCCTGACAGCTACGGCTTCCGCAAACACAGAAGTGCAGCACAGGCAGTAACGACAATCGAGCGAAATCTGAAGGACGGATACACCCATATCGTCGATGCTGACATCAGTGACTTCTTCGGCACGATCAACCACCAGACGCTCATGAACCACGTGCGACGAGTTGTACCAGACACAGACGTCGTACATCTCATCCACAAGTTTCTCCTGGCTGGAGTCATGGAAGAGGGACAAGTTCGTAATCAATCGACTGGTACCCCACAAGGTGGCGTCATCTCACCCATACTGGCAAATCTGTATCTCAACGACTTCGACCGCAAGGTCACTACTACAGGCGCACGACTGGTGCGCTATGCTGATGACTTTGTACTCATGGCGAAAACTGAGAGTACAGCACGCCAGGCATACTATATCGCACACGATGTGCTGCAGAAACTCAAGCTGTCATTTGCGCCAGAGAAGACTCGTATCACGACAATCGATGAGGGCTTTGATTTCCTCGGGTACACATTCTGGAGGAAGTACATATACCCTTCGACCAAGTCACTGAAGAAATTCAAGGACAAGATACGCGTATTGACTCGCAGGCAACAGCCAAAGAATGTCAAGATGGTGGTAGAGAAGCTAGCTCCTGTCATAGTAGGCTGGAGCCAGTACTTCATGCTGCGAGATGGGGCAAAGCGCTTCAAAGAGTTGGATGAGATGCTGCGAAGGCGATTACGTTCATTCATAGCGAAGAAGTATGCTATGACACAGATGTATCATACAAAATACCCCAACTCCTACTTCAATGGATTGGGGCTTCCAAGTTTGTTCGATTTGTTTGCAGCGCGCAAAGCGCTGCGCAATCTCTCCCTGTAATGGGGCAACCATATCGGAGAGCCGTATGCGAGAAATTCGCACGTACGGTTCGATGAGGGGACGGGGGCTTACGCCTCCTCCTACTCTATAGTTATTTTGAGTATCTTATGAACTATTTATATTCCCTCTTCGCGGAGTTTTTCTATGAGTTGTTTGGCTTGGCGGGAGAGTTTTGTTGGAAGCGTTATTTTAACTCGAACGTAGAGGTCGCCTCGCTTACCACGATTGTTGGGCACTCCCTTGCCGCTGATTCGGAGCATTTCTCCGTAGGTGATCCCTGGGGGAATACTAACAGTCTCTTCTCCGTCCAGGCTTGGTATAGTGTAATTTGTGCCCAAGAGCGCGTCAGATAGTTTTATATTAAGTTCGGTTATAATATTGGGTCCATCCTTCTTAAAGCGTGTATCTGGGCGTACATGTATTTTAATATATAAATCACCTGGAGTGCCTCCTGCTGTAGCTTCGCCCGCTCCGGTGAGACGTATCATCTCGCCCCCCTCGATACCAGCGGGGACCATTATTTCCACCTCTTCTTGTTTGCGATAGACTCCTTCACCGCGACAGGTGTGACATTTTTCTTTTGGAATTTTACCGGTGGTGTGACAAAAACGACAAGGGCTCTCCATGGTTATAGAGCCAAAAAAGGAATTGCTTGTTTCGTGTAGTTTGCCTGAGCCGTTGCAGTGCGTACAGGTGTCGAGCTTGCTGCCTGGTTCGGCGCCTGAGCCATGGCAGGTTTCGCACTTTGCGGTTTTGGCCAGTAGCACTTTGCGCTGGACTCCAAAAATAGATTCTTTAAAAGTAAGCTCAAGGTCGATCGATATATCGCGACCTCGTTTTGGGCGACCTCCTCCTTGGCCGGCAAAAAAATCTTGAAATACGTCACCAAAATCAAAACCAAACCCATTTTGAAACGCATCTTGAAATTGTGAAAAATCAAATTGAGACCCCCCGCCAAATCCTCCCGCGCCCCCGCCAGCGGCGTCACTAAATACCCTGCCGTAGGAATCATACTCGGCGCGTTTTTTATCATCGGACAATATAGAGTATGCCTCACTCACCTCTTTAAATTTCTCGACATCTCCTGTTGCTTTGTCGGGATGTAGTTTGTGGGCGAGTTTATGGAATGCTTTTTTTACTTCGTCTTTTGACGCTCCTTTGGTGAGCCCTAGAATTTCGTAATAATCTCGTTTGGTAGACATAATTAATTTTTATTGTACCAAAAAAAGCCTGTTACGCAACCTTGTGTCGTTGCGAGCAAGGCGAAGCAATCTAGTACAAGTTTGAATTAAAAATTCCTGGATTGCTTCGACAAGCCTCGCAAAGACGTTGCTTAAAATATCAGATCAATCTGGTTCCGGCTCATCTTTCAAAAAACCTCCTGCTTGGATGCTCCACAATTTTTTATACAAACCGTCATTTTGAAGTAATTGCGTATGGGTGCCGTTTGCGACCACGTGTCCTTTTTCAATCACGA
>JAYVXU010000028.1:0-42328 GCA_043784925.1 Candidatus Adlerbacteria bacterium | reverse complement strand
CTGAACAAGCCTTCCATCAGTCAGAAAAAGTGACCGAGGCCGACCTTACAACTAAAGAGGTGAAGTTTCTTTTTCAGAATAAAGGCGAGTTTTGGTTTTGCCTCCCCGCCAAACCTGGTGAGCGATTTAAATTAGAAGAAAGTACGATAGGCACGGCGGGCCAGTTTATGAAAGCAAACTCTGTGGTAGAGGCGTTAGTATTTGCTGACCCTGCTTTAGATAATGATGGAACTATCATTGCGGTGCGTGTTCCTATCAAAGTCGAACTCCTAGTTAAAGATGCACCACCTGCTGTTCGCGGCAACACCTCCCAAGGTGGTAGCAAACAAATTACGCTGGAAACCGGCGCCACTATCAACGCTCCTCTCTTCATTAATGAAGGAGACGTTGTCCGTATAAACACCGAAACCGGCGACTACGTCGAGCGGGTAGACAAAAAGTAACTTCACAAAACTACTTTTGAAAACCACACATAATTTTCTGCTGAAAATTTGCTATGCTCGCGCCGACGCGCTGTGCAATGCTTTTCAAAAATAGTTTTGCTCCGTTTAACAAAAAAACCCGGCCATAGTCCGGGATTTTTTTGTTATTGGATGATGTAGGGCATGAGCGCCATAAAGCGTGCACGCTTGACCGCTTCAGCCAAGGCTCGCTGATTGGGGGCAGAGAGGCCGGTGCGTCGGCGTGGCAAAATTTTACCGTGAGGATTTATAAATTTCTTCAAGGTCTCGACGTCTTTGTAGTCGATACGCTGGAAATGGGCTACGTAATTGTCTTTAGTTGGCATTGTGGTTTTAATATTTTTTTAAACAAGCCCTTTCTTCTTATATCGTTCTAAATACAATCTTACGATCGTATTTAGAAAGGGATGTCGTCAGGATTAATGTCTTCTTGGGGGTAATCAATTGAATCTTCGCTTGGGGCTTTTTGAGGAGCTTCAGCGTCACTGTAGCCGCTACTTTTCCCTTCGCTACGGGAAGCGCCGCCATCACTTGAGGGGCCACCTGCTCCACCAGCACGTGGGCCAAACTGGAGCACCTCACAATTGATTTCAGTTCTGTACTGTTTACCTTTGTCAGGAGAATCCCAGCTGCGTGTTTGAAGGCGCCCTTCAATATACACTGAACTTCCTTTCTTTAGATACTGTCCTGCTAAATCGGCGGTGCGACCGAAAGCTACTATATTGTGATATTGCACATCCTCCTGTTTTGAACCGTCAGCTTTTTTGTAAGTACGATTGGTAGCTATGGAAAAATTGCATACGTTACCCCCCGTCGAAGGAATTGCTTTGACCTCAGGATCACGCGTGAGATTCCCGTAGAGCATTACTTTGTTTATGTACATACTTTATTTACTCAGTTGAAACTAATGCCTCGAGGGTCTTGTCGAGTTCTTCGTCAGATACTTCGCCTGTTTTTTCCACAGGAGTTTCAGGCTTTTTGATCGTTTCTCCTTCAAGACGAGAGGACGAAAAGACAGTGCGGCGTGGAAGTGGTACGTCTTCGCGCACTGTTTCTATAATTAAGAAACGAAGCACTTCAGGCGTAGCACGAAGTGAGGTCTCAAAAGACTTCATAGCACTTCGCTCCATAGCAAACTTAATAAAACCAAAATAACTTTCGTTATACTTCTCACGCTTGCCTTGGACCGAGCGCTCGACTGTATAAGCTAAAGTCATACGTACAGGAAACTCTTCATTAATAATTTCAGCCTTATCGAGAGCTGTACGAATTTTCTCGATGACTGCTTCTACACCTTCATCTTGTACGGTAGGTACAACATGAAACCCTAACTCATAGATAGGGGTACTTTCTTTGCCTGAGACTTTCGCCTTAGACGGAACTGCACTCGCTTGGGATAATTCCGAAGCGTCTTCGGAATGCGACTTTTTAGTCATGGGATGAGCTTACCACACGTCCTCACTTTTGCAACTCATCTTAAAATGACGCCCTTGGTATAGAATTATTTAAGTCCAAACACTCGCTCTGCATTACGGAGGATTTGGATTCGAACCTCCTCCTCTTCAAGGCCTTTAATTTCCGCTATCTTTTTAACGATATAGGGAATGTACATGGGTTCGTTTCGCTTACCTCGGTTTGGGGCTGGGGTAACATAGGGGGCATCAGTTTCGGACAAGATCATATCAAGTGGCGTATTGCGAACTACTTCTTCGTAGTCGGCAGCAAAAGTTATAACTCCGGTGAAAGAAAGGGTGAAGCCAAGGTCCAAAAACTTTTTTGCTGTCTCCCAGGTGCCTGCAAAAAAATGCACATCTCCTTGAACTTTGGCGTGTGCTTTAAGCAGTTCAACCGCATCGTCATAAGCGCTATTTTCTGCTTCTCCATGTTTGCCTGAACGAATATGCAGCATAAGTGGCTTCCCTACTTTGTTGGCTAATTCAATTTGAGCTACAAAAACTTCGGTTTGAATTTTTTTAGTATCGGCGTCAAGCCTAAAATAGTCGAGCCCGCACTCACCTATTGCAATGGTTTTAGAGTCGAGGGCAAGCGCTTCATACGCATCAAAATCAAACACCTCTCCGCGTGAAGTAAAGCCGCCGTTTTGTCGGCCAGGCCCTTCACCTATTTTTCCCAACTCCTTTTCATCATGAAAAGATTTAGCGGTGTGTATGGGGTGCAACCCAATCGAAGCCCACACCTCGTCGTGCAAGTTAGCACACTCCACAGCAGCCTTTGAAGTGTCTAATTGCGTCCCGACTAAATTCATTCCTACCTCTGCCATTTTTGACCTTTGAAATGCCTCCTCCCTGTCCTCATCAAAAGCAGCAAACTGCAAGTGAGTATGTGCATCAAAGTATTTCATATATGCAATATAACAAAAAAGTGCAGCTGTTGCTGCACTTACACGCACCTTTTATTTTGGCGTAAACTCATCCCACTCATCCATAAATTGTTTAATAAACGCCCGCATAAAAGCTTGCCGTTTTTGTGCTATATCTTGCGCAGTCTGAGTATGGAGTCTATCAGCAATAAGCAGTAATTTTTCATAAAAATGGTTAATACTTGTTTGACCACTTTCATGATATTCCTCAGGAGAGTTGGCAAACCTAAGTTTTTCACCAGGAAAATGCATTGGCCTGTTATTGGCGCCACCCCAGTAAAAGTTCGTCCCACTGCAATTGCCCCAATAGAATCTAATCTGTCGGCATCTTGGACAATTTTACCTTCCAAGGTAACCATACTATCAGGAACACCTGCACCTTTAAACGAAACATTCATTGCAGTCTCAAGAATAGGAACGAGTAGTGCGTGGGGTACCTGACACTTTGTAAGTAAAATTTCGGTAGCTACACGACCATCTTCTTCACTCTCATGGATTTTATGATCACCGACATCATGCACCAGTGCACAAAGTTCGATAAGCATCCTATCCCCACCTTCACGAGCCGCAATATGAAGAGCGGCGTTTCGTACACGATCTATATGACACCAGTCATGCGCACCATCTTGAGTTTTACAGAACTCACGGACAGCTTTTTCCACATTTTCGATCATATAGTCCATTACACCCTCCAGAACTTACTTGTCGGAGAGTATCATGTTTCCGAAATCATAACCAGGCACTCATACTCATTTTAGTATTTTGCAAAATAACAAAATACTATTGTAACATTTCATTACTACTCTTAAAATAATCAAGTGCAGCGAGAGCGTAGGAGCGGACTGCGTCTTTTAGGTTGAGGATATTTTCTTCAATAGTTGAGCGATCAAACCAAGCTATTTCACCTCCCTCTTCCTCTGGACGTATTTCTCCACTTAGGATTTTCCCAAAATAAATAAAATCTATATGTTCATGTGTGTCATTGAAGTGGTGACGGTTAAGGAACATGGGCGGGGTCAAATCTTTTGAGCCGTCGCTAGGTGCATGAGGCAATTTTTGATTTCCTATCAGCTCAACAACCAGCCCAGACTCCTCTAAAACTTCGCGCACAGCAGCTTCGTTTGGGTCGTCCTCAAGTTCAATGTGGCCGCCGGGCGGGAGCCAAATCCCAAGCTTTTTATGCTTATGCAAAAGCACCTTACTTTCCTGCACCACGTACACACTCGCTGTAAAATCTATTTTGTCGTGTATGTGCGCCATATTTATTCTTTCCGAGGAAACAATGTTTCGGGTTTTTTGTTTGCCTTGATTGCAGCTTTAATTTTTTGGCTTGTCTCTGGCATAAAAGGTTCGAGCTCATTGGCAATAGCAAATAATTCCATTTTTAAGCCATTAAGTATCTTTACTGCCTGTTCCCTATCCGTCTTCACTAATTTAAACGGCTCTGTGGCAGCAATAAGTTCGTCGGCGCGCGTGATACGCTTCCAAATACACTCCATTGCATGGCCCACCTGGAATTCATTCATAGCACTCTGTACATCATCTGCCACAACCATAGCGGTGATAGCTTCTATGTCTTCGATAGGTACCGTATGGTCCTCAGCCATTTTCATCACGCGACTCACTAAATTCCCAAGACCATTAGCTAAGTTGGCGTTATATGCTTCTTTAAACTTTTCAAGTGTTATGTCACTATCTTCAAATGGCGAAGTATGCCGTGCAAGAAAGTACCGCAACGCGTCAGTACCATATTCAGAAAGCAAGTCTTGTGGGTCTATTACATTCCCAAGTGACTTCGACATCTTTTGACCCCCACTTGTTATAAAGCCGTGGTAAACAACTTTTTGTGTAGGTGGAAGTTTGGCAGACATAAGCATTGCCTGCCACATGATTGACTGAAAGCGTACTTGGTCTTTGCCGGCCATTTGTACAGTCTCACCACCCTCCCAAAACTTTTTGAAATTGTTTTCAGTATCCTGGGGCCAACCTAAAGTGGAAATATAGTTTGTCAGCGCATCAAACCAAACATACATAACCTGCGACTCATCATTTGGAACTGGAATACCCCAACTCATACGCGCCTTTTCGCGCGAAATACTGAAATCTTCAAGACCCAACTTCACAAATAAGATTGCTTCGTCGCGCCTCCAATCGGGCCAAATTGAGTCTCCGCGACTCAGATACGTAAGCAACCGATCCTGATATGCACTCAAACGAAAGAAGTAATTCTCTTCTTCAATCTCGACTGGGTCCATATTTGGGTGGTTGGGACATTTTCCATCAACCAAGTCAGTTTCTTTCAAAAACATCTCGTCTCCAACACAATACAACCCCTTATATTTCTTCTTATATATGTCCCCCGCCTCTTCGCACAAACGCCATAATTCTTGAGCAGCGTGAATATGTTTGGGGTCAGTTGTACGAATAAAAGCATCGTATGAAAGATTGAGTCCGACTTTTAATTTTTTAAACTGCTCCGCATAGTGGTCAACATACGTTTGGACATCTTGCCCGGCTTCTAAGGCTTTTTGGAATATCTTCTGGCCATGTTCGTCGGTACCAGTTGTAAAGAACACTTCACGATTCATGAGTCGCTGGTGCCGCGCGAATATATCGGCATGCACAAATTCTAGCGCATGACCCAAGTGCGGGTTGTCATTTACATACGGAAGGGTTGTGGTGAGATAAAAAGGTTTTTTAATCATAAACTGAAGCTACTCTTCTGTACCTTACTCGTCAACCGACAGCACTACTTTCGCACGCTTTTTTTGTTTGTCTATGTCGGCGACTAACTCTTGTATTGCGCCCGCAATAGGGACTGACAATAGAACACCCAAAAAACCAAATAGTCTAAACCCAACAAGAAGCGCTAAAATAACAAGGAGCGGCGGTACACCGACAATCTTCTTCACAACAATTGGATAGATAAGATGTGCTTCGAACTGTTGAACGATCATATACAATCCAAACGTAAGAAAAGCCATAGTAAGTCCACCTGTTGAAAATGCGATAACAATGGCTGGGATTCCAGAAAGAATTTGGCCGAACACGGGGATAAGTTCAAACACTGCTGCGAGTACGCCCAAAAGAAGTGCGTATTTTACACCAAGGATAGTAAGCCCCAAATAGAGTAGCACGCCCACAATGCAGCCGAGTATGAGTTGTCCTTGCATCCACTTACCTATTTTGTCTTGAGAACGCTTCCAAAGACTAAGTACATGGGCTTGATTTTGAGACGGCGTAATGATACGTAAAAAATCATCAACTCCCGTTTCCTGAACCGAAAAGTAAAAGGAGAAGACAACAATAAGAACAAATGACGCTAGTCCTCCAAATACGACCGAGAGCGATGTAAAGATATCACTCGACGAATTTGCGAGCACCGGAGTAAGACTCTTTAAAATATCCCCTGACGAAAAAGAATTTGTGCCATTGAGCGGCAATAGACCGTGCGTTAAATCCCCAACATTTAAAGTTGAAAGTGCCGCAGGTACTTGTTGTAAAAACCCTGATGTGTCACTTAGAACTGGCGGCACGAACACAAATAACACGCCGAAAAAGATAGCTATTACCACCACATAAATGCTGATAACTGCCACAAGGCGACTGAACCCCCATCTTTTGAGGGCGCGTACACCAGGCTCAATAGAGGATGCAATAACCACAGCGGTTAAAACCACCAGCACAATATCTCTCAAATACCACAACACCACAAACAATATGAGAAAAAGAATTGTTTTGATTACGCTCCCACTTGTTATATGAATATTGACGTCACGCCCTTCCATGCGTCTATCCTAACATATTTGGCATTACACGGCGTTTGACTTCCCTTTTAACTTCTCGGTATTCCCATCTCCCAGCATCCCCAAATATGATTGCACCGTATGCCATGTACCATCCAAACCACCACCTCTCGAATACTCGATGCAAGTTGTATCTAATGCGGAGTCTTGATCTCCCCAGTACACGACACCAACTCTCTTCTTTTTTGAAGAAGCGCGAACCTCGCCACCTCAAGCAGGAGGACAAAGATGCCAGCGTGTTCAGGAATAAGTGTACCCCGCAACTCCTGTTTCCAGAAATTGCGGGGTACGGAGCCCAAAAAAACCAAGGGTCCTAGTTTCAGAGGGTCGAAGCGCCCGAGTTGCGGAGCAAGAGACGAAACTCAACACCCCACCCGAAGCGATTGCTGGGCGAGTAGAGGCTGCCGTCCCACCAGTGGTCGCTGCAGCTGACGTCGAGAACCGCGACACTACCGTCTGTATTCTCCACAAAAGCGAAGTTGGCGTAGCCGTTGGTGCAAAGGCCAACATCTTCGCCACCTTCTTGCCGCTCAACCAAATTTTCGATGGCAGGGAGTGTGAGCGTGAGTCCTCGCGCCAGCAGCATCGAGCTAAGTTGGTAGAGAGGCGTTTCAGGAGCCGCCTTGAGAGCCGCATGCGCCATTTCGCGAAAGGTGGTTCCTTTTACGTTTTTGAGCTGGTAAGACGACACGGAGCAAGCAGGTTGGTTTTGTTGCGCCGCAGGCAACCCTTGGTCGATGACATCTTCGCGATATGCCCAACATTTTTTGTCCGTAAGGCAATCAGGGGTTTCCTTGCCCGGGATGATACCCTGATTCGTCGTCTTGATGAGTACAAGAGTTGGCGAATTAACCACTGCATCAACAGGAAGCGCGAACGGCAAGGGTTTTCCGAGTAACTTCCGCAGCTTTTGGACTATCCCGGTCATGGGCTATTCCTTTTTTACAAGGGACACGGGCCAATCCCCCGTCTCCTTATAAATAATATTACATCTTTATTGCTTTTGTCAAGAAGCTTGAGAGCTCCGTTATTTTCATACGCTCCTGCTCGCCAGTGTCGCGGTCACGAATAGTAACTGTGTCTTTGAGGTCCGTGTTTCCTTGCTCTGAGCTTGTCGAAGGGTCGCCCAGCGTATCAAAGTCGATTGTGATACAAAATGGAGTGCCTATTTCGTCTTGGCGGCGGTAGCGTTTACCCACGTTGCCGTTGTCGTCCCACATAATTTGCGGTATCTCTTTTTTAAGACTGCGGTAAATCTCTCGCGCTTTTTCGACAAGTTGTGGCTTATTACGCAAAAGAGGAAACACTGCTGCTTTTATAGGTGCCATACGCGGAGTAAACCCTAGCACGACGCGCTTTTCACCATTCATCTCATCTTCTCTGTACGCCTCTGTTAGAAGCATAAGAACGGTGCGATCAACACCCACAGACGCCTCTACCACATGTGGGATATATCGTTCTTTTGTTTCTTGATCATAAAACGAAAAGTCAACTCCTGAAAATTTTTGATGCTGACTTAAGTCGTAGTCACCTCGATAGTGGATACCTTCGAGCTCGCTCCAACCAAACGGGTATTCATACTGTATGTCCCACGCATCTTTCGCATAAAAAACAAGATTCTCGTGTTGCTTCCATTGCAGCTTTTCTGGCCTGACGCCAATACGGCTGTAATATGCCATGCGCTCTTTTCGCCATTCTTCATACGCCGCAGGTGCATCAGTTGGAGATACAAAATATTGCATTTCCATCTGCTCAAACTCACGCTTTCGAAAAAGAAACTGTCGCGGACTTATTTCATTACGAAATACCTTACCCACTTGCGCGATACCAAAGGGGATACTATACATGCCCGAATCGAGTACGTTTTTGTAGTTGATAAATATACCTTGCGCTGTTTCTCCACGGAGGTACACTTGCTCATCCCCTTCTTCGAACATACCGAGTGTTGAAGTCGCAAGAAGACTTTTTGCTGAAACTTTTCCAAAATCCTTCTTCCCACACACAGGACAATGGAGGTTTGTGCGATGTTCGTCGAATATTGTATTGATTTGTGCCTCAGTCATTTTTTCATCTGCAGTCACACCGATTATCTCGAGCAAGTGGTCAGCGCGCAATTTAGTGTGGCAAGCATTACAAATGACCAACGGGTCAGAAAAGCCAGACACGTGCCCACTCGCCTCCCACACCTTTCCTGCAGTAAAAATACTTGAATCAAGTAGAGCCATACTGTCATGCTGTTGCATAGCACGCGTCCATTCATCTACCACATTTCTTCGTAATTCAACACCCAAAGGCCCCCAGTCGTAGGTTCCTGCAAAACCTCCGTAAATTTCGGAGCCTTGGTACACAAACCCACGCCTTTTACAAAGCGAGACTATTTTTTCCATGAGGTTTTCTTGCATCATATTATTTTGGCGAAACGGCCCCCATCGTGTCGGTATATCCGGTGTCGGTGTCTAGCCGGGTTGAGACGCCTGGAGCGTTCGTATTTATTAATACCTGAGCAAAGCGATCTTGACCAGAGAGTTTAGCAAAACCCGTGAGTTGTGGCGACAATCCTATTTGGGATGCACTCGGCTGCAAGGACACCTGAAAACCTACCGTACGGGCTGCGGAGCTAAAGCCGGCACCTGCTTTTAGTTCTCCAATTGACCAGGTAACTGTTCTACTAGCTTTCTCGTAGGTCACCCCCTCTGCTCCTTGGACAAATTGCACGTACGGAGGAAGAATAGTGGACACGACCGTATTTGCGATAGAGTTTGAAGAGTTTTTAACCGTCCAAAGTATCGTGTAGGTGGTGTGCTGCTCAGCAATAGGTGGCATCGGCCCTGTGTTGGAGAAAGGCCCTGTGAAGTGAAGGGCAACTTCATCAAGAGTCACAGCGGAAGCTATTGTCGCTTGGATAGTTGCGGCCGAAGAAATGTTTTCGGGCACTCCTGTTTGGCCTTGACGCACACCAGAAACAGAAAGTTCGAGATTCACGGTAGGGTTTGCATATACCTTGCCTCCTGACCCAGGGTTTACCGTTTGGAATTCAAATGAAAAAGTACCGGTGCCTCCTGGGGGCACGACGTCGAGCGCCCCATCTTGGTCCTTTGTCCAAATAATTGAGTGACTTTGAGATTGATAAAAACCGGTTGGTGAACGTATGGTTGTAGTATCGAGCATCGGGCCCGAAAATTTAAGCAGTGCCTGCATGTTAGACACAGGAACCGTAAGGTTATTTTGCCAAGTCACCACCCCGCTCACAACCTTTCCTGCTTCAACTGACACAGTTTTGTCGGTCTTGCGCTCTAGTGCTAGTGTTGCGGTTATAAACGGGCGATGCACCGTAAGAGTTTGTGGCACTTGTATAAAAGGGATAGCAATACGGGTATCCGTATCAGAAATATCAGCGCCTGTGAGGAATCTGAACACCCGATCGTCTCCATCTTGGCCCACAATTTTCCCTTCGATATGCACTTTTTTAGATTGTCCGGGATTAAAACTGCCTAAGCGCCATAAAGTTGTACCTCCTTCAGGAGGTGGTGTTGCAAGCGCCGGAGTAAAACCAAAAGGATACTGCGCTTCAAGGGCCACATTTCGAAGGGGGGCTGTTGCATTGCTGGTTACAGTAATATCCATAGCAAATTGCTGATCTGATATTGCTTCAGCTGGCGACTGCACAGAAATTGAGATGGGAGACGACCCTATTGTAAAGTCAGCTTCAGCTTGTTTTTTAAATACACCGTTTGAATTGGGCACTGCATACTGCAGGGTCACTACTATTTTTTGAGGACTTCCCTCTTTACCGTACAACACCGCATTTGCGGTGCGTTTAATTTGCTCTCCCGATTTTATAGAACCTATAGGTTGCAACTCATGCGTCAGTGGTCTGGTAGGGTCTAGTGGGTCTCTTGTATTATCTGGGTAATCAACCGACAAATCTACCAACTCCAAGGCCGACTGGTTTCTGTTGTTAACAATTACTTCAAAAGTGGTTTTGGAACCACCATCAATAATAGATGGAGCAATAACTTGTATATCAATATTTTGAGATGAAATAGTATTACCTCCTACAAAAAAGATATACCCGGCGACTCCCAAAGCGCCAACAAAAAAAACACTTGCACCAATCAAAAATTTTGCACCAAATGACATACCGTCTTTCGTCGGTGCTTCGGTAGGAAGCTTTGCTATGGGTAGGTTTATTTTTCCGTCACTCCATCCAACCCCTACCTTTTCGGCAGTTTCAGTGGCAAGTGGCGTGCGCTCTTCAACATGTACTTCAGGAGTATGTGCCCTTGAATACAACCCATCCTTCATACCAGAAATAGCATCTTTTCGTTTGTCTTTGCGCTGCATATAAAAAGTATAGCACTACAAAAGCTACAAACCCGTCGCCATGAGGGACTCATTTATCGTGCGTATAAGGAGGGGTCGCAGCTCTATAGCCTTTCGCAGTAACTCTGGTGAAGAAATGGGCTGTTGTAAAAAAACAGAAAGTGCCTCTGAGACTGACATGTAGCCCAAATGCTCAACAATACGCAACACAAGGATAGTCTCTGCAGCTTCTGCGTCTTTAACATCCAAAATATGCGATAGGTCATGAAGCCCTTCCACAACAGTGTCAAAAAGTTCGGGTATTGGCTCTTCGCCAGGTATCAAACGCAGTATAAGACGCGAAATTCGCCCTTCTTGTCCCCGCCTGCTTGATGTGGAGGCAAGAGCCGTGCGAGCCATCGCCTCTACCCCTATCAATTTCCATTCCTGTCGACCACGCACTAGTGAGAAACGTGCCGTTGTTAGCGGCTCCAAACCAAACCGAAGTTTGGATGCCTCTTTGCGTGCCGAGCGTGCCGAAGCGCGAAGGAGCCCAAGCTCACGTGTGAGTATCGAAACCAGAGTGTTTGATTCACCCACCCCTCGTTTACTCAGCACAAACCCCGGCGTCACAAACACACGATGCATACTACAAAGCAAGCGCAAACCGAGCTGGAAAGGGCGAAGCCGTGGCATCTTCGCCTGAAGTTGCCGATATCACCATATTGCCTAAGTTTGTCTCTTGGATAAGCGCTTCTTTATTCTTTTCAAAAAAGTTTTGACCTTCTGTGTTTGTTATAATTTCGAGTGTGGGTCTATCAGCAATAGTAAGTTTTTGAGTCTTACGCAACTCCTGAATTGAGCGCACAAAGTCTCGCAACAATCCTGCTTCTTTTAATTCGGGAGTAAGAACCGTATCGAGAGAAACATCAGTTTCCAAAGTCGCGTCCCCTACAACTTCTTTAACATTAACTTCCTCAGCAATAATTTGTTTCAAATCAGTCGATGTAGGAAGAGTTTTAACGAGAAGTCTCGCTAGTGGTTGGCGAATTTTAATGCCAGCTTTTTCGCGCTCTTGGAGCCCAAGTGACGCTATATCTCGAACATGCTTCATATCCAGGAGAAGTTGCTCGTCCACTGGAATTGCTTCCGGCCAATCGCACAGATGCACACTTTGAGGGTCGTCACTATTTTTTACCCGTTGATACAAATCTTCGGCAAAAAATGGCATAACAGGAGCCATCGTATGTGCAACCGTGTACAGCACATACCGAAGATTGGTGAGTGCCGCGTTTTTATCTTCTCCATCAGTTTTAAAACGATCTCGCGAACGCCTCACATACCACGTCGACAAATCATCTATAAAAGAACTGAGAGGGCGGGTTGCCGTATCGAGTTCATATATTTCAAAACCATTTGTGGTGTCGCGAAGCAATTCTCCAAGTCGAGACATAATCCAACGATCAAGAATGTGTGGTTGCGTTTCAATGGACAATTGCGCGACACGATTCTGCTGAATCGCATACAACTCATAAAACGACCTTACGTTGTCGAGGCGCATTAAAAGTTTTTTGGTCACTTCTTCCACACCGCGAGCTGAAAATCGCAAATCTTCTCCACGATTAACAGACGACGAAAGGAGATAGTGTCGAAGGGAGTCTGCGCCAAACTTTTCAACTAACTCCATAGGGTCGGGGTAGTTTTTAAGCTTTTTACTCATCTTGCGACCATCCTCAGCCAACACTAACCCGTTTGTGACCACTGCTTTGTACGGGCTTGTACCAAAAAGTGCGGTACCGAGCACTATCAAGGAGTAGAACCACCCTCTCGTCTGGTCAATACTTTCGGCTATAAAGTCAGCGGGATACCCTTTGGCAAAAAACCCAAGGGTTCCTTTTGGGTCAAAAACCTCTTTTGAAAAAGGATAGTGAGCGCTAGCAAAGGGCATGGAACCGGACTCAAACCAGCAGTCAAACACATCAAATACGCGCTTCCATTCCCCCTCCTCCCCCCTCAGCACAACGTCGTCTATATATGGTCGATGTAAATCTAGTTCGAAATGTTCGTTATGTGGATAGGCAGTGAATGTAATCTCCTTCCACTGTCCGGTCTCAAGCACGGATTCTTTTTGGACTTTGTGACGCGGGGTACGATCAGCAATTTTCTCCATAAGCCACGCCGGGGTTCCGTGGGTCACGATTAAAATTCGCTTCCCACTATATTTTTGATCAATATCAAAAAGAAAGTCTCCTACTCGGGCATAGATCTGACTGTATGACTCACCCCCAACTGCCGCGGTGTTAAATTTGTCTGACAAGGTGGCAAACAAAGCGCGCCACTCTGCAATTGGCTTATCATCTTTTTCACCAAAATGCGTTTCGCTCAATCGAACGTCGGTGACTATCGCGGAATACGGAAGCCCTAGTTCATCACATACAATCCGCGCAGTTTCTTGCGTACGAAACAAGGGAGAAGCAACGACGATATCTACCCCCGCATCTTTGAGACTTTGGGCCGAAGCACTAACTGAGGCTTCGCCATTTGGGGTCAAATGGTTTTCTGTATCATTTGTCGAGTTTACAAACCCCTCAACATTACTGCGAGCTTCGCCGTGGCGCATTACAAAATAACGATTGTCCGACTGACGCATGAGCGACAAAAGCTCATCAACTGAGCCCACTACCTTTAACTCTTTTGTCTTAGTATTTCGCCACACAGGAATAGGCGCACCCCAATAGCGGCTACGAGAAATTGCCCAGTCGGGAGCACTATGAAGCCCATTATTAAACCGCCCCTTCCCCACGTGTTCGGGCACCCAACGCACCTGATTATTTTCTTCAATCAGTTGTGGTTTGATACTTTGCACATTTACAAACCACGAAGTGGCAGCCCAGTTAAGAAGAGGGGTGTCACAGCGCCAACAGTGCGGGTAGGAGTGCGTAATTTTTTCTTTTTTAAACAGGAGTCCCCGTTTGTCTAAATACTCGACAATTTTTTCGTCAGTTTCCATATGCCGCCCTTTTGGTTTGACGGGCAAACGCTCAAAATCAGACACTGTCGAGATAAAACGACCTTCATCCGTGACATGGTGTATAAGAGGAATTTTTTCCTTCTGGGCAAGCTCTAGATCTTCAGCACCATACGCAGGGGCCAAATGCACAATACCTGTACCGTCGGTAAGCGTTACGTAGTCTGCAGCATATACCTTCCAAGCATGCGTTTTATGCTTATGAACTAAGTCTTTAAAGTACGGGAAGGGCGGCTCATACCGGGCACCCACCAAGTCAATACCTTTTACCTCTGCAACCACAACTACTTCTTGCTCGCCAAATACTTTTTTTACAAGCTCTTTTGCCACCACAACAATTCCTTCCTCTGTTTGTACTTTTACATAAGTGGCTTCTGCGTTGACAGCGGCAGCGGAGTTTCCAGGAAGCGTCCACGAGGTTGTTGTCCATATAAGAAGCGAAGTCCCCGGTTCGTCTATAAGGGGTAATTTTACCGTAACAGCAATGTCTGGTATGTCTTGGTACGCCTGTGCTACTTCAAAATTTGAAAGAGTTGTGCCACAGCGGGGACATAAGTGCATAGCCTTAAAACCTTCGTAAATAAGGTTTCGGTCATACATATTTTTAAATGCCCACCAGACACTTTCAGTGTATGAGGCGTCCATTGTTTTGTAGTCATTTTCCATGTCTGCCCATCTTCCAATGCGCGGGATGATCCTGCGCCACTCGTCTGCATAACGAAGTACGGCTCCCTTAGCTTTGTTATTAAATTGCTGGATACCGTAGGTTTCGATATCTCGTTTAGACTTGAATCCGAGCTCTTGCTCTATTTGATTTTCCAGAGGTAAACCATGGCAGTCCCAGCCCCATTGCCGAGCTACGTGATAGCCGCGCATGGTGCGATAGCGTGGTATAGCGTCTTTGAGAGCACTTTGCAGGATATGGCCAAAGTGTGGGAGGCCGGTAGCAAAAGGGGGGCCATCATAAAATACATACTCTCCTTTTGGAGAATCTTTCTGGAGCGTTTTCTTAAAAATGTTCTCACAATTCCAAAACGCCAAAATAGCTTCTTCGCGCTCACTCAGAGGAGATTTAGCTATATAGGGAGACGCCTCGCGCTCTTCCCCACCCTGTTTTTGATCATCAACCATGCTATTGAATATACTTCAAGAGAGCCATAAAAAAAAGCCACTCTTAATATCTTTATTTATTCAGAAATATCTGCTGATACTTTGGAGTCAAAAACTTCTGGAATCGTGACCAAGGCACAACCACTCCTGCGGGTTCACAATTAGCCGCCGCATGCGGATATTCCAACGAAAGAATCTTAAGCCCCTGCGTAGTAAATGCATACTGTATGTCCTCAGGGCTAATTAGACCTGAATGCCAATCTGCAATTATGATAGTTTTTTGAGGTACGTCTTGCATAGCGAGCAAACTACTTGGCACGAGTATAACATATACCCTCAAGAGACCTCTACCGTAGATCCAAAAAGATACCCTTTACAAATCTAAAAAGTAGGTACGATTGTATCAGTAGAAAGTCTACTAGCTCAACAATAGGGAGATACCGTATGGCTGCTAAGCCGTGGGATGACAAGGGTCCTGAAGTTGCAAAGTTGCGCCTAATTTGGACAGACACTAACACCTACCCTACGCTTACTGATGTGGCTGCGGCGCTTGGTACGGAGCGTTCTGCTAGTGCAGTGGGCGGCAAAGCCGATCGGTTACATCTGCCTCGCTATCGATCTTCGAATCCTCCAGTACGAGAAGAAGCTATACGCCAAAAACCTAAAACTCCTGCTCAACCAGTAACTCCACCTCCTACTCCTCAGTTTACCCAAGCTTCAAATAGAGAACCAGAAAAAGTACCGTGCAAAGAAACTTGGCGCACTCCTATTTTTAAAAGTTCTGAAGCGAAGGTCAGCACTTGCGCGTGGCCTATTGGGGATCCAAGAACAAAAGACTTTCGTTTTTGTGACGCTCCTTCAGAACCTGGCCTTCCCTACTGTGAAGAGCACGCCAAGGTTGCATTTACAAAAGCTCCCAAAAAAGAAGCAGCCTAAAACCAAAGCGGATCATCATCACGATGACTCCGCTTTTTTATAGTAATAAAAACTTAGTCTCATATTTTTTATAAATATCTTGCTTGGTAATCACGGCAATGGTAAGATGCTCAAGAAAAAAAGGCAGAGGGAAGAGATGTTACACATATGCGGTCAAGATCCGAGTAAATTCGTTAGCGAATGCTTGCGCCAAAATTGTAACTGCCACGGTCGAATACTTACTAAGGAAGAGCAAACTCTCCTACGTGCACAGGAGCAAGATCAGGATCGAACAAACGGGGGATTGTTTAGACCTCGGTATACAAAAGACGGGCATACTTTCACCCAACAATATTTTCAAGCGTGAGCTAGGCGGCCCCAGGGCTGCTTTTTTTAAACAAGCCATTTTGTGTCGATTATTCACCTACCTTTTTATCTGCTATAAATAGCTTACAAAATTTCAAATATTTTACATTTCCTCAGGGGCTGGGATACCTAACAAATGCAAACCTTTTTTCATAGTGTTTGTAAATGCTTGGACCACAAGGAGCATGTACTCAGGATACTTACCTTCTATTATTCTCTCTGAGGCATACCAAGAATTAAACTCCGACGATAGTTCGGTCAAATAGGTAGTGACCAAATGCGGTTCAAGTTCAGAAGCGGCACGCCCAACAACTTCAGTAACGTGAAGCAATAATCGACTGAGTCGATGTGTTTGTATCACTAATTTAAATTGCTCGTCATACATTAATTTATAATGACCAATATCTACACCGGAAATTTCGGCTTTCTTTAAAACGGAGAGAGCTCGCGTGAGCGCATATTGCAAATACGGGCCCGAGTCACCTTCAAGCGAGAGTGACTTCTCTGGGTCAAAAATTATATCTTTTCCACTTCCTTGTTTGAGTACTGCATATTTAATAGCACCCACCGCAATCTGCTCAGCTGTTTTGTCTACATCTTTTAAATTGCGCCCCTGCATCTTTTCTTTTACTTCATCTTTGAGATCCATCAAAAGTGAATCGCCAGTGACCACATTGCCACGACGCGAAGACATCTTACCTTCCGCAAAGCGCATCATGCCGTGAGACTTATGTATAAACTGTCCACTCCAGTCGGGATGCACGAGCGATAAGGCGGTAAACACCACTTTAAAATATTCGTCCTGCTCATTAGCAGTTATCGTTACCGAGAGGTCAAAATCAGCTTTTTGTTTTTTAAGCACTGCAAGCCCTAAGTCTTTTGTTTCGTAGGTAGGAATACCTCTACTATTTATAAATACACGGGTGTGGAGGCCATGGTTCTCTCCATGAAAAACTGTGGCCCCCTGACTTTGCTCAAATATCTCTGGGTGAGCATGCACCAAAGACAACCCTTCAATATTCGTCTCGCTTTCAAAAAAATAAAAATCAAACGTGGTACCCAAAATATGATACAGCTCTTCAAAATGCTCGAGAGTAATCCTTCTCCCCCACTGGTAAAGATTCCAGACTTTTTGGTCTGTTACTTGTTCGTATTGTTGGTAAATAAACTTGTTTAATTGATCAATTAATTCCTTTTGTTTTGTGTCTTCTTCATACATGCGCGCTCCCTCAATATATGCCGCAGAAATATCTTGGACCGATGGTTCGACCGCGCCGTCTCGAAGTAGGACGTACATAGCTTTTGCTACATGTGGCCCCACATCGCCTTGATAATTAGCACGAATTACTGTTGTTCCGACTTCTTCAAGAATGTTTGCAATAGACTCACCAATCGTGTTGCTCATCAGATGCCCAATATGAAATTCTTTGAAAGGGTTGGGTTGGGTATATTCAACCATCACAGTCTTGCCGGAAAAATCGGATTTAACTTTTGCGAATTCATTATTGGCAGCTTTTTTAATTTCTCTTTCAATTGCTTCGCTTGAGAGATAGAAGTTAATAAAGCCAGGACCTGCGATCTCAATTTTCTCAACTCCATGTTTGAGCAGCCCTTCCTGCTCAAGCAGTTTTTCTTTGATGAGTTCGGCGACTTCTCTTGGGTTTTTTTCTAATTGTTTTGAAACAACATGCGCGACGTTAGTTGAATAGTCACCGTGAGAAAGGTCACCGGGACGCTTAACAACAAAAGGCGCATCAATAAACCCGCCCTCCGCCGGTTGCATAAGCCCCTCAAGCACCCTTTCAATTGTCTTAAAAATCTCCTCTTGCATGTGACCCTACAGTAACAGAAACCGGACTATATAAAAAGAAGGTTAATTCGGCGTCGATGCCTCTGATTATAGAGCAATTGAGAAAACAGGGATTCTATTTTTTAAAGTATTTCACTCCTTCGTTTTGTAGGAAATCTTTAACAACTTCAAATGAAATATTGTTACCCTCCTTAAATAGGATTTGCTCTTGTAAGACATCATCAAAATACACTAACGACTTTAATACAAGCGTGCTGTCGAGCGTCGGATATTTTGTACGTGACAAATCGATAAGATCGACCAAAGGTATCAGCTGAAGAATGAAGTAAAGATCAATATAGTCTTTTTGAACCGAGCGACTTGTAATTGCAGCAAGCTTCATACATCCAATATCAGCAACGGATGCAATATCAAAATACTCATTTGCAACAAGAGGTTTTAGCAAAGGATATCTAAAACCAAAAAAACTTAGTTGGACATTTTCATCTATGACACAAGAAAGGGTGTTCTTTTCATTTTGAGTAAAAATAATTGAGTGGCCAGTAAATACCTCTTGAATTTTTTCAGCAAGCATCCCAGTTTCAAAGTCTCCTTCTTTAAAAAAGTCGAAATCAATACTATCACGATGGCCAATTTGGAGAGCTAAACCGGTACCTCCCGCAAGATAAAATCCATCATCTTTAAAGCTTACAAAAAGAGGCAAAATTGCCTGACGCTCATCGTCTAAAATACTGAGATGCAACATAGTTAGATAAAGCGACTTGTCTTCTCTGGCAATACGTTAAACACTTGCGACCATAGAGAGAGAGATTTTTTTCCCCAACTACTTACGCTCGAGGTTTTAATAACTTCTACAATTTCGTCTTCGCTAAAATTTTTTCGTAACCAGGAAATAGCATCAGCTGTTCCACGATTTAACACATTGATAATCAAACGCGCCCGGTTATCGGGCAGAGATAAATCAAAACGCTCCACGTCATATGACCAGAGGCAAGCTTTGACGCTTTGTGGCAGCTCTTTCATAAACATATTGTACTACATTTTTGATGAGTTTGCTTTCTCCACTGAGACAGTTAGGCGCATAGAGAATGAGTTCTAAATCGGAGGCAACGCCTCCGATTATAGTGACGTTGCTGTCAGCTCTGCGCCATTCCCTTCTTTAGCGGTAAAAGAAATGCGACCTATTGTTTGGCCTTTGCGGGTTTCGATGTTGCAGCGCCACTCTCCAGGCGTTACGTTTTTTTGGCTAAAACCTCGGTATCCTTCCGCCCTCCCCCCGTTTATAGAAAATATATAACTTGACTGCGTTTCCCACTTACCGCTTTGTTGATTATATTTTTGCCAACGATGTACAACTGGCGTTGAGAGGTCGCCCGGTGCAAATACCGCGCTAAAACAATACGCCTCTTCCCCCGGCACATACGTAAATGTAGAAGACGTATCACGCCAAAAAACATACCACGCGGGTTGCTCGTAGGTGGCTGCAAACGAGGTGGCTTCTCCTGCGCTCGAACGTACGATGGAGTGATAGACCCCAATTTGTTTAAGGGATAGTGGCACAGGCGGAATAATATTCAAAAAATAAAATACATTAAATACCAATAAAATTGACGTAAGGATGAGCGATACTTCTATCATCTGTTGCTTTTCACGACGCTTAAACACTTTGTAAAAAAGTACCCACAAAAACACCCCTATAAACACAACGCTTACAAAGCAGCTAAATAGAAAAGCGCCTGTGCCAATTGAGTGGGTTATGAAAGTTGGCACAGCAATGACGCAGTAGGTCAAAAGCAAAAAGTAGAAGATAGCTACATTAAAACGCAATTGCTCGTAACGACTTTTGAGAAACTCGTTGCCCAGTGCAAAGCCTGCCAGCATAAAAATAAAAAAGAGGCTGCCGCTCAAGGTCCCGCTTTTGCCATACAAAATGAGCAGATTGTTTGCCAAACCTCCAAAACAAAACTGCAAAAGGAGGAGCAAAAGGAGTGGCTCAGTTGGGTGCTCGGCCTCCATTTTTTTCCGTAGTGTCCGTATGTTGAGCGCCACAATGATCCCTCCTGCCAAAAGAAGATAGGTTATCAGCAAAATATTGTCTGCAAAACTGTCTGGCCGCTTTGCAAGCCACAGGTCAAAAGCAAACCCTAACACTAGCCCAGAAAGGTTAATGATACGCGAATGTTTTTCCCAAAACAAAAGGAGTTTCTGACCAAGCGCTTGCATTGCTCTATTGTATACCCGAAACAACAACTTTTTGATCAACTCTAACAAACTTTGTAGTGCACTTGAGAGTACAGTTTCAGAATTTGACGCTCTTGACAAGAGTATATAAATATAAAGGAATTGCCCCCGGCACCCAACCCCTTACACTTAGAGGAAAACCGATGTCTAGCACAATCAAAATCGTTAAGCCTTCCCCCTACAGTGGGGCTGGGCTCATGTATGGATACCATATTTTGGAGTGTCCCTTACGAGGCACTTATTCAAAGGCTTTTTGGGATCCGTATGAAAATAAATGGAAAGTCCATCAAGAAACCATGAGTCCAGAAGACGTTGCTGCTTCAGGATATACATACTACGCCACTTTGGAGCACGCTCTCTACTATGCACAGGGGGAAGAGTCGTACTATAGTACTTGGCCCGAGGTGTACAGAGAGTAAATGCTCTAAATCTACCGCCCCTTCCAAAAGGGCGGTTTAATTTTTATCTAAAAAAGTGACGAATTACACAAACGACTCAGGAATTGGAAACTTTTCGCAGAGATCTTTGATGTTTTGGTGAATTCGGTCGAGCACTGCTTGGTCATTTTTATTTTTGAGCGCTTCGAGCATGAGTTCTGCGACTTGTGCACACTCCCCTTCTTTGAAACCTCTCGTAGTTATAGCCGGGGTGCCAAAACGAATGCCCGATGGGTCCATAGGGCTACGAGTGTCGTCGGCTATGACATTTTTGTTAAGTGTCATTCCGACAGTATCCAACACTTTTTCTGCTTCTTTCCCGGGGATGCCGAGCGAACCAAACACATCTGCCAAAATTAAATGGTTGGATGTGCCGCCTCCCAGCATGCGAATGTTTTGGGTTTTAAATACTTCCTCCATCGCTTTAGCGTTTCGAAGGATCTGGGCTGCATAGGTCTGGAACGATGGGTGAAGCGCTTCACCAAACGCAACTGCTTTAGCAGCAATAATATGCATCAGGGGCCCTCCTTGGAGGCCGGGGAAAATTGCCTTGTCTATTTTTTTGGCCAACTCTTCGCCCGTCGGTAGGCCGGGTAAATCTCCTCTTGTAAGAATAATCCCGCCACGCGGACCACGCAGAGTCTTATGTGTGGTCGAAGTCATGACGTCAAAGCCGTAGTCAAATGGGTTTTTTGCTGCCCGGCCGGCAATAAGACCGGCGATGTGAGCGGCATCTATAACAGCGTACGCCCCGACTTCGCGCGCAATTGAGACAAACTTCTCGTAGTCGAGCTCTCGCGAATAGGCAGAGAATCCTGCAAGCAATATTTTTGGTTTATTGACCTTGGCTATTTCGCGCATCTCGTCATAATCAATTTCACCCGTCTCAACGTCTTTCATTTTGTAGCGAACAAAATTAAAAAACTTTGTGATGTAGGTGACGGGGTGGCCATGGGTCAAGTGGCCGCCGTGCGAGAGGTCCATCCCAAGCACCGTGTCTCCAGGTTGGAGTAGTGCAAAATACATGCCTATGTTTGCATTCGCTCCTGAGTGAGGTTGCACATTTGCAAACGACGCGCCAAAAAGTTTTTTAACGCGCTCAATTGCAAGCGACTCTGCCTGGTCAGTCCACTCCTGGCCACCATAATAGCGCCGCCTAGGGTAACCCTCAGAATATTTGTTGGTTAAAATTGAGCCCTGCGCCTCCCTCACCGCACGGGACACATAATTTTCGGATGGAATGAGCTCGAGCCCCTCCCTCTCCCGAGTTTCCTCGCCTTCGATAATGTCGTAGAGTTCTTTGTCTTGGTTTTGTATAGCGTTATAGTCCTGCATAAAATATCAGTTTAAAGAATAAATTCGTGCTGAATAAAAACTTAGATCATATAAAAATAGTATCACAAAAGTACTTTTCGTATCTCGGCAAGTGTGTCAGCAAAGACGTACTGAGGCAATTGAGATGCGTCAACTATCGCATACTCGTCTAGATTACAGTAGGTGGTGAGAAAAGTTTTAAAACCACTTCGTACTTGAGCGTGCCACTCAGACGGGCGTCTGTCATAGTGGTTTTGTTTGCCCCTGTCTTGCATACGCAAACGACCAACCTCAGGCGAAACATCGAGCAAAATATACTGAGGCAGCACATGACTGTACTGTTTTCGTAACTCCACAAAAAGATCTGTGAGGTCGAGGCGATTTCCTCCCACTAGCTGGTAGGCAAATGTTGTGGAGTCAAAACGATCACAAATCACCACCTCTCCCCTCTGGAGCGCTGGCTCTATTGTTTTAACTATATGTTCAATACGGGCAGCATTAAATAAATACAGCATTGTGACCACATCTGCAGCCTCGGCATCGTCAGACAAAATGAGCTCCCGAATCTTTTCTGCAAAAGGCGACCCGCCAGGTTCTCTTGTACCCACAACCGAAATTCCTTCAGCTTGGAGTGTCTCGAGGACAGAGCGTATAACAGTCGACTTCCCTGCCCCGTCTGGCCCGTCAATCACAATAAATTTTCCTTTTTTGTCCATAGTGTCTAGTGTGGCCTCTCTATGCTACAGTGGAAGCAACAAAAAAACATCATGGCACTATCGGATAGACGCATACTCGAAGAAATTAAAAAAGGTGACATCGTTATTGAGCCCTTTGTGCGGGCAAATTTAGCTACTTCCAGTTATGACGTAACCCTTGGCGAATTTTTCTTTCGAGAGCAGCCTTCAAAGTACAATCACAGTCTCTACAACATATGGAGCCAATCACACATGGAACATGTGTGGGGAGCCGACCAAGTTCAACGCGCTGTTACTGCAAAAGAGGCTTTTCAAAAATATAATTTTACATGGGATGGGATCAGCCCCAATGACAGAGTGATCCTTCTTCGTCCTGGGGAGACTGTTCTAGCCCACACCCAAGAGTTTATCGGGGGCCGAAATCATATCACTACCATGATGAAGGCGCGCTCCTCAATGGGCCGCAACTTTATAGAAGTGTGTAAATGCGCGGGCTGGGGCGACGTTGGATACATCAACCGCTGGACTATGGAGATTACCAACAACTCAAAAAACTATCTTGTCCCGCTTATTGTTGGCCGTCGAATTGCGCAAATAATCTTTTTTGAAACGGGCCCTATCCTTGACTCCAACTATGCCAAAACTGGAAAATATCAGACTGGGGACACTATCTCTCAACTCAAAAAAAGTTGGAAGCCGCAAATGATGCTCCCTAAACTGTATCTCGACCGGGACATCAAGAAAAAATAATGAAAATTTATAATGATGTGTTGAGGAAGATTATGGACGAGGGTGTCGACCGGATAGGTCGTAATGCAACAACTCGAGCACTTTTTGCAATACAACTGCGATTCAATATGGCTGACGGGTTTCCTGCGGTTACTACAAAAAAATTGGCTTTCAAGGCAGTTAAAAGTGAGTTGTTGTGGTTTTTGGCTATGAAAGACCAGGAGCGTGCAAACGATGAAAACCTCAAAGTTCTTAATCAGACAGAGCGCACTATTTGGACGGACAATGCAGAATCTACGTACTGGCTTCCCAAAAGCCAATTCAAAAGTGACTTAGGTCGTGTGTACGGTGTACAGTGGCGAAACTGGAAAACACCAGAAGGAAAGCGGGTGGACCAAATAGTAGAGCTTATAGAAAAACTCAAAACTTCTCCCTACGACCGACGTCTTATAGTGACTGCATGGAACCCGGGCGAACTTTCTGATATGGCGCTTCCACCTTGTCATATGTTCTTTCAATGTTTTGTAGCAAACGGTAAGTTGTCTCTCCATATGACCCAACGAAGTTGTGATATGTTTTTAGGCGTACCTTTCAATATCGCATCGTACTCCCTACTTCTTCATATGTTAGCGCAAGTAACCGGCCTACAACCTGGAGAATGCATACTCACACTTCAGGACGCACATATTTATCATGAACATTTTGAAGCTGTATCAGAGCAACTGTCTCGCAAACCCTTTCCCCTCCCTACACTCTGGCTTAACCCCGACATAAAAAATATCGATGATTTTACTATGGATGACATACGACTCGAGAATTATCAAAGTCATCCAAGTATTAAAGCCCCGATGATTGTATGAAACCGCGGGTTAGCATCATAGCGGCACTCGGCAAAGATAGAACGATTGGTAAAAACAATCAGCTTCTTTGGCATATACCAGACGATTTAAAACGGTTTAAAGCCCTTACACTCGGGCACCCAGTTATTATGGGTCGAAAGACCTTTGACTCCATTGTCGCTTCGTTAGGGAAGGCTCTCCCGGGACGCACAAACATAGTGATTACGCGCGACCCGGCATGGTCATACGAAGGGGCCGTTGTTTGTTACTCGTTTGATGAGGCGCTCCAAAAAGCACAGGAACTCGACCACGAAGAAGTGTTTATAGGAGGTGGGGCACAGATATACGAACAAGTGTTTCCGCATGTCGACCAACTCTATTTAACCCTTGTAGATAGTGAAAAAGAGGGGGACACCTTTTTTCCTCCATACGAAAAAGAGTTTACAAAAATTTTAAGTGAAGAAAAGCACGAATACGAAGGCACTTCTTATCGCTTCATAGTTTTAGAGCGGTAAGCTCCGCCTTTTTTCCATTTGGCTGTCGCGAAAAAAGGGGCGAAGAGGTCGTCTTTGAGGGGCACTATAAATTTATTCCACCCTCTTTTGGTTTGGCGGCCTTTCCATATTTTGTCGGGCACTCCTCGCATGAGTGCCAGTGGAGTTTGCTCGGCACCCTCTCCCATCACAAGTACGGCGGCTGCCGCCAACCCATCAACTAAGTTTGCTTGCTCGACTTTGATTGGGCGACCAAAAATGTCTTTTGTGCCTCGGTAGTCGTAGAGTGGCTCAAACCCGCTCCACGAAAGCGCCATACCCATAGCACCACGGCGAAGCGGCCTACTTGTCGAGTCTGTAATCACGACCCCAAGTTTTTTGATTTTATATGCTTTCAACAATTCTTTTCTTAGTCTATTCGCTGAAGCCATAGGGTCCTTGGGCCACAAAATAAAATGGTCGTTGCCGTTACTGAGGTCAATCCCCGCGCTCCCACCTAAAATACCGTGGGTGATAGTAAACAAGTAGCCCCAACGCTCAGTATGTTTAGGTTGGGTGTACAGTTGCGCCTCTTGGTGCATCAAATCCACCTTGTTTGCAGTGTCCACAGGCACACACCTCCCTTCCCCAATACTCACAACCTTTGAAGAAATGGCGAGCACATCGCCCTCTTGTAACTTCAAATCTGAAGCTCGAATTTTAGCCAAAAGGTCGTCCTGGGGTGGCACCATGGGCGCAAGTTTAATAGCACTAATTTCCATATATAGGATAGTACCAAAGTAGCATATAAAAGCATGAGATAAAAAAAATAACAACACATTAGTGTTGTTGATTCAGTAGTAGTTTACCCACTGGGTTATCTGCGATAGTGTTTCCATATCCAACCCACTGCAACATTCGAGTCCACTTACCATCCTCTTTATGTAAAGTAGTGGTAAACAAGTTGCTCTTTGAATCATGAAAAAGGGTGCCAATAAACGGTATCCACTGACCGGCATAAGGGTCTACTAGCTCAAGGTTTTCTAAAAGATAATCGCAGACACAGACATTCCATATCAATTTCCTCGACCGTAACATCAGAGGATACGAACTGGCTTCCGAGCATACCCAACGAAATGACTCTTGAGGTACATGCCAACGTACTTCATAGCCCAACGGCTCCACTGGAGTCATGTTGCCACAGGGTACTAGTAAAAACTTCGTGGGAAAATCTAACATAACCTCTCCTTCAGCGTCTCTTAAAGCACAGTAAATCCCATTTACTTTATTGTCAACAAAAATCGCCCAACTGGGGGGTTTTATAACACATGATATTTTTCCCTTATTTAACATCCACCCACATACTTTTCTGCTGAAAAGTTGCGCGGGCCCGCCTCGGCTCGACAGCCTCCGGCTCGTGGATGTGATTATTTCACATCCACGCCCATAGACCTTGCAGTGCCGGCGATAGTGAGCATGGCACCCTCAACATCTTTTGAGTTAAGGTCTACCATTTTCTTTTCAGCAATTTCGCGAAGTTGTGCTTTAGTGATTGAACCTATCTTTGCAGTGTTTGGTTTGCCCGACCCTTTTTCCTTATTGATCATCTTCATAATGAGCCCAGAAGCCGGAGGCGTCTTGAGTACGAAGTCATATGAACGGTCGTCATAAATGGTGATGATACAAGGAATAAGGTTCCCAATCATCGGCAAAGTCGCTTCATTAAAACGTTTAACAAACTCACCGATGTTGATACCCGCGGGCCCAAGCGTAGTGCCCAAAGGAGGCGCCGGCGTAGCTTTGCCAGCGGGAGCGATTATTTTGATTTTTTTCGTTATTTTTTTAGCCATCGTGGTGAAGGAAGCAAATACTCTTTTGGACCGTTTCCTTGATGACTACAGTGTCCACAAGGGTATTTGCTTCCGCATACTACTTCACTAATGTTTAATTTGCAATTAAATTCTTTTGATCTGGAGGAAGTCCAACTCAACTGGAGTTTCGCGACCAAACATAGAAACTAAGACCTTAACCTTTCCTCTTGCCTCATCTACCTCACCTACCTTCCCATCGAGCTCTTTAAACGGCCCATCCACGATAATGACCGCGTCGCCGACGCTCAAGTCAATATCATGCTTGATTGACCCTTCTGTTTCGGCCATACGTCCAAGAAGAGTGTCTACTTCGTGTTGCTGGAGCGGGACCGGGTTCACGCCAGAACCTACGAACCCTGTCACTCGTGGTGTATTGCGCACCACATACCACGACTGGTCGTCGACTGACATGTCTACAAGCACGTACCCCGGGTACACCTTTTCTTCTTCCTCAACACGCTTGCCTCCTTTAATTTTGACAGTACGCTCTGTTGGCACTATTACATTAAAAATTTTATCTTGGAGTCCTAGAGATTCTATACGCTGGCGCAAATTTCGCGCTACAGCATTTTCGTACCCGGCATAGGTGTGTATCGCGTACCACGCTCTCCCGACACTTGCATCTTGTTTTGCCATTTGAATTAGTCAAAATTATTTAATAAACGCTTTGATCATTGCTGCAAATATGTAATCCAAAATGCCTAGATAGAATGCGGTCGCGAGTGATACAACAATAACGACAACAGTATAACCAACCGCTTGCTTGCGAGTTGGCCAGGAAACGTGTCTCATTTCGCTTCGAACGTCTTTAAAGTAATTAATCATGCGATTTAGCGAAATCGTGCCGCGTCAACGTCCATTTGGACGCGGCCAGAAAAGCTGATTTTCTTGTAATTTTTAGCAATTTTAAAAGCCCCGGAGGGCTTTATACCCCATCATACTAGACAATCTTTTAAACAAAGTCAAGGAGCCGTTTACCTAATTTCGTACGTAATAGACACATCTACACTTACCATATTTTGCCCAACGGATACTTCAGGCGCCGCGGGGGCTTTGGAGTCCATAGCCTGATTTACCGCTCTACCAAAAGCCACGGCGTGGGGGTTATATCCAGTGTTGTTTTCATTAAAAGAAACAACTCGCACTAACGAAACCCCAAGGGATTTGGCGAGCATGTCGCCCTTTTGTTTAGCGTCCTCTATTGCTTTGTCCCGCGCTTGCTGCTGCACTTTAGTTGGGTCATCAAAAGTAAAGGAAATTCCACTCACATTGGTAGCACCGCGACTCCCTACCCCTGCCAACAAGTCACCCGCTTTTGCAGTGTCATGAATCTTAATAGTTGTCGTCTGGTTCACTTGGTAACCTCGAAGTACTTGTTTCCCTGGTGGGCAGTACACGGGAGCGTCGGTCTTTAAGACAGCGGGGCAAGTTACCTCTTGGTATTCGTACTGGGGGTTAAGCGAGTAGTCAGTGGTTTGAATATCTTTAGTATCTACTTTTTGACCTTTTATATATTCAGTTATGGCGTTTGATTTTGCGGTTACCTCTGCTTGTGCTTCAGTCACTGTAGCTTTGGTTGACTGTACTGAAAAACTAAACTGAGCAATATCGGGAACCGCCAATATTTCGCCATGTCCGGATACATTTAGGACATTCGATGGGGCTAGCCCCGCGCCCACATACGATAGACCGCGGAAACCAAGCAGTGTTTGCACCGCAAGAAAGCAAGCGAGCAAAATAATAGTTACAAATAGCGCTTTGCGCATTTTTTCCCCGGTTGTTCCTTCAAATGGCATATGATTCAGCCAGAATCAAGCCGCGTAACTGTCGTTTGGACGCGGCCCTCATCCGGAATTATTAATTATCTAATAGATTTTATCGCACTCAAGAGCTGTGCTTCAGGCAAAGCGCCAGAAAGTGGGAGCATCTTGCCAGTTTGAGTGTTGACAACGACCGTGTAGGGTGTACCGTTTGCACCATTATTCATTCCTTCTGTACTGTCTGCGTCTATGAGTTTTTGATATTGTTTAGAAGATACACACTGACTGAATTTTGCAGGGTCAGCACCCAGTTGTGCAGCGATTTGAGCCGAATAGTCTGCAGAAAGTTGCTTTTGGTTACTAAATACGGCGTCAGCATACTTCCAAAACGCATCGTTCCCCAATTGTGCCGCTATACACTCAGCAGCGTGCGCTGAAGGCTCTGCCAAGGGATGTATGGTTGTCAGTGGCAATTCACGCAAAACCCAAGCGATCTGACCATTTGAGGTTTCCACAATGTGTTTAAGCGATGGATGGATCATCGAACAGAAGGGGCATTGA
Organism: Candidatus Adlerbacteria bacterium; assembly: GCA_043784925.1. Classification (GTDB taxonomy): domain Bacteria; phylum Patescibacteriota; class Minisyncoccia; order Phycocordibacterales; family SBAW01; genus GWA1-54-10. The sequence continues at coordinate 13,230 of JAYVXU010000028.1, read as the reverse complement.
AAGTCAGAGTATTCTACAAGGACAATAGGTGCGGTGGGAGAGCCTATAATGTGATCCTTATTTGAAGGGAGACGAATATCAAGTTTTGTAGGTGTAGGAGCTTGGGCAGCAACTGCATTGCCATTTTGCGCAGGTGCCGCATGGCTGGTAAAGATAATCGCGCCCGCGATGATAATTCCTGCAATAAGGATAGAGACTGATGGAGAAAGCTCAAATTTTTTGTCTGACATACGTATAACGATACCCTGCTACGGGCGCTTTTGCAATTTTTCTATATCCGCCATGAGCTTCTCCAAGCCGACGCGTATTTCTTTCAGAGTTTTATCTTGTCCCGCTTGTAGTGCCTCTTCTGCTTTATCGTCTTCGGTCATTTCTTCAACGTCTTCTTGGATTTCGTCCACATCTTCCTGGATCTCTCCAATATCTTCCTGGATTTCGTCGATATCTTGCCCCACCTCCTCGATAGTGGCGCTCGTAATGTTAATTGTCATTTGAATAAATATAGACAAATAAATTGCTTCCAGAGAAAGTATAGTGGTAAGCACCAGGAGCATACGGTCAAAAGGTAAAATTCCAAGCCAGACAGCGCCAAAACTCGTACTAAAAGCCAGAGTGTGAAGCAAAATAGACTGTAAAGAGCCTACCCATCTTGTAACAGCAAGCGCAAACTCCTCTACTTGTAGTTTTTGTCGCTTAGCCATGACATGATTGTACACCACAAACAAAAAGAGTGGCTGTCCACTCTTTTTGAAGTTGCGGGTCTAAATTCTGAATTAGTACTGGTAGTAATAGTTATTACTATTATACGGAGTTGCTGTATAAGAATAAGAAGGTGGGTAAGAATAGTACGTGTTTTCGTAACCGTTGTAGCTATAGGAAGAATAGCCTTGGGTTTCGTAATACGGCGAAGCTGATTGCGTTTGGTATGAGTACGTTGGGTTTGTATACATATATTGGTTTTGAGTATAGGGGTTTGAATATTGGTTTACGTAGGTGTACGCAAACGGAGTCGCATATACCTGGTTTGAAGAGTAGTAATTATTGTTATTCGAATACTGCATAGGAGTATTATATGCACTCGAATTCATAGAGTAGGTGGGGTACTGTCCGTATCCATAATAATTATTTTGCTGATTAGTACAAGAATGGGAAGACCAGTAGCTACCACACCAATTGGGGGCAGTTACCACATTTCTATACGCCTGACTAAGTCGTGGGACCGCAATAACAATAATTAAAGGAAGGGCCAGTACTGCAAATATAATCTTTTTCATAGGCTCTATTATGCTTATCTTCTATGAGTTTTTAATGAATATGAACCATACCTCTATAATACTTTTTTTGATGCATTTTTCACTACAGTATACTCATGCCACGTGAGCCCTATTACGAGCACATCAAAGAAAGTGATTAACAAAAGAAGGGGCGAGTGCGTATAGGTATAACGATATACTTGGTACACAACAAAAAAGACAAAGACAGCAATTGCCGAAGGGTATGCCCACAACTGATTACGCAACAACCCTATAGCTAAAAAGAGTTTAATTACTCCATGACTCAGCAAATACCACGCCGCAAAAAATTGGGCATGGGAAGAGAGATACGGCAATATATGTTGTAAAAAAGAGCTGGCAAAATCCCCCGGATCCTGCGCTATCTGTTGCTCCACAAGTCCCCTCACCCACCCAATAAGCGAGCCGCTTAGAAGGAGGCCACCACCAATAGTTTCGAGGATTGCGTTCGCGGCTTTGAGAAAGACACTAAACCTGAAAATTTCCCTAATTTGCTTTTCACGTCCTTCCTCAAATTGCATAGAGGAACTATACCAGGTTCTCTATTTATATACTCATGTGTCTGTCATGTTGACTAAAGTACGATCGTGCAGCATTATTTCAACAAATTATATGGAAAAAGAAATTACATTAGTTCGGACTGTCGATGCTCCGATGCAAAAAGTATGGCAAGTTTGGACCGACCCTGAACAATTAAAACAATGGTGGGGACCCCAAAATGTCAGCATCCTCGAATGTGAAGTTGACCTGCATGTTGGGGGCAAATTTTATATTGTTATGGAGGCGGGCGAAGGCATGGGTCCTTACAAAGGAGTGTTGTGGCCTATGTTGGCCGAATTTACTACTGTGGACCCACATGCAATGCTTGCCTATACAGCGCAAGCATGGACGGAGGGGCAAAAGGAAGAAACTCTCATCGACCAGACCACTGAAATTATTTTTACCGAGGAGGGAGAACGTACTCAAATCGAAATTAAAGCCGCAATTCAAAAAACTGGCCCGAAAGCGGGTATGGCAGTCCAAGGGATGGAGCATGGCTTCAATCAGCAGCTCGATAAACTCGAGAAGTTTGTAGGCTCGAACATAGTGGGTACTGATTTTAGGTAGTTCATCGAAGTCACAGTAGCAGAACTGTATACTACTTCCATGAATACTTTATTTTTAAAATCTCTGGTTAGTGCAAGCGTCTTATCCTTGAGTTTTTTGTTCGCGACTCCCGCCGTTTTTGCTGAAGTTCCGACTTACTGCAACACAACAGGAGGTATAGGCTATGTAGTTGCAACCTCGCAAGCTAGTTACAGTCCTGGTAGCGCGGTACATTTTTGCCTTGCAGACAATACACACAATCCTTTATTTCTGAGCGGGACCCACCCGTGGCAAATTACCGACCACAGTGGAAATACTGTATATCAACCTAGCACTGGTTCTACAACAAGCACGCAACCTCAATCACTGTTCCTAGATAGTTGGAATGGATTAAACCAAGAAGGCAGCGCCGTGGCACCCGGCTCCTACCATGTAGTTTTTCCTGGGCTCCCTGGGTCCCCGACCGCAACCTTTGTCATTTCACAACCTGTAGCATATTACCCTTGGGGCTGGCCCTCAACTTGGTATGTGTTGCCGGGGCAAACAATAAGCTTTTCAGGAAATGGTTTTGCTCCATTAGAGCAAATCACTCTTCATACACCAACGGGGGTGAACACTTTCTCAGCAAATTCAGAAGAGTCATTTAGCGCTCAAGCGCCGTACTTAGTCCCCTTCTCTCTTATACATTCTACCCAAACCTTTTCTATTACTAGCAGCATCAGTAGCAAAACTATTTCCTGGAACATTGGTGTCGGTACTTTTTATCCAAATCTTAACCCAAGCACGTACTACATACCCAAGAATTCTCACATGTCGGCTAGTGCTTCAAGTTTTGCGCCGCTTGAGCCTGTGCAGTTACTGGTAAATGGAAACATGCTGATGCAAACCCCAAGCGATAGCGGTGGTGGCGTTTCCTTCAACTTTTTAACTCCTGCAATAGGTCAATCCTTCACTCTCACCACTCGTGGAATATGGAGCAATACTGAATCCACCCGAACCATCTCCTTAGCGCAGTAGCGAGGTATATTAACGTTATAAAATGAAATGGAGTTAAATCTGCTTTTGTGGGAATTCTCTAATCCCATCCAAATTGCAAAAGTGCTCTACCACACTGCGGGCAAGGGGTATGTAATTTGCTTAAAGACGTATTGGCAATATGACATACAGGACAATAGATCCCGCCAGCTGGTAATGGAAAATCGTCCAGACGCAGTTTCACTTTATCAAAGAATTACAAAACTCGTTCTATAGGTTACTAAACTCTTCTACTGATAAACCTGCTTGTCTAACGACGATGTTATATAGAGTTCCGATAGGGATATCTTTTGACCCATGAACGGGCACTGTCACTATCTTTGTATTATCTTTATTCTTTAGATAAAGATGGCTACCTCTTTGATGAGTTTCAGTAAATCCAGCCTTCTTGAGTTTTTGGATGACCTTTCGAGAAGACAGTCGGCTAAGTTTGCCCATACAATAAAATTTAGGCAGTTTTTGGAACAAAGAACTTAAGATATGTCCCCTCTGTATGAAAAGCTGGCTTAGGGATTTCTTTATCTTCGCTCATAAGCACTTCGAAATAGCCTAGAGCTGCCTCACGAACATTAGCTTCTGCTTCAGCAAAAGTATCTCCAAAGGATGAGATATGGTTGAGTTCTGGGATGGTTGCAGTAACCTGTCCGGTTTCTTTGTCTACTTCGTATTCGATTTTATATTCATACTCATTTGACATCTCCCGATTATATACTTGTTATCAGAAAAATCAACATTAAGCTCCTTAAACTACGACTCTTATTTATACAAATGTTTCTTGGGTGATCGATGGGACTCGGTCAGGAATAATTTTACTGCAGATGATGCCTCATCACACTATCGAGTGCAAATTTTCACGACCCTGGCTCGGCATTTTTTCTACTGAAAAAATATGCCTGCGCCTTTTTCGTCCCACCGCAGGCAAAGCAGTTTGCCTGACTTCGATCACCCATTCACCTATAGAAAATAGCTGGCCTACTGCCAGCTATTTTAGAATGAATGGGTCAGAGGGGTGCAGCTAACCCAACAGAGGGAAACGTAGTCCCATCCGTTAGATTAAAACCTTATTTGGGCGAGAGGGGTGCACTTACTAGAACAGAGTTCCTCACGATCCTCTCAGACCCTGATTATATGGCAGGCGTTAAGGAAAAGCTAAACATGATAGCCAACTTTCAAGTGGCGCCGGTGGCCGTACTCGCCTAAATAAGACCCGCATAAAGGCACTAAGTAGTTGCATAGGGCGCAGGGCGCCGGAAAAGGCGTTTTATCAAGGGATCTATGGCTAAAGGGGCAAAATCACAATAATGACCAATACTGATAATGTTTATTGATTTCGACAATCTCCATCCGCTACACAACCATGCACAGACTCAATGACGCCAAACCACTGACAGATAGCTACCGCACCATAACCACGGTCGCCTTGCGTAAGAGTGCCCCGCCGAGGGAGAGGGGCGCATCGGGGCGTTTATTGACCCTGGGAGGCACACAAGTGAGGCTAATCCATGATCCTGTAGCTCAAGATTGGTACCTCGACCTTGTTGAGCCGGATCCAAGGAGTTCGAGCAGTGCCATATCACTCCTTCGTACCCGTTGCCATTTCGGGAGCTACCGAGAGTGGTTTGAGTGCCCCGGCTGCTCCCGGCGATCTGGAGTACTGTACCGCCACAATGGCGAGTTTCGGTGTCGCAGGTGCCTAGGCCTCGCTTACTTCTCGCAGCGAATGAATTACTATTCCCTGCTACCAACCTTTAAGTACCTGATGGAGTTTGAAAGGATGGATCCGAACAAGTGCCGGAACTACAAAGGCAAGCCAACACGATACACGCTTCGCTACGAGAAGCTCCGTGCAAAGGTGCAGATGGGCATGACTCTACTAGGACCGAAGTACCTATCTAGGTAGCTCCTCTTTCTTTGTTGGAGGCGCAATGATCTTGCCATCTTTTATTACATAACCCTCGGACAAAAGCCGATTGTGAATTTTCCGCAGTACTTCCCCAAGTTCTACAAACGACTGGATGTCCTCGTCTGTAAAAATCGTTTGAGTGTTACCTTTTATCTTTTTCATTTTGCTGTTGTAGACGAAGCTGGGCACTAAGACCCACTCTCGTTAAGCGAAGCAGTCGATGCCCCAAATCAGCCGCGTCCTCACTCGAAACATCTTTACCATAATCCTTTTTAAGTATCGCTTGAAGTTCTTTGATGGCTTTTTTATCAGTGAGCATAGAATTTTTATTACTACTCGCACATGTCCTGCAAATGCTTCCAAATAACATACATAGCGTATGTATCACGACCACAGTATTCCTTTAAATTCTTCGCTACGCCATCTCGTTCTTCAGTTGAAGTACTTGGTGCAATCATGTGCCACCAGGATTTAGATGCTTCTGCACCGCCCTGTATTTCAAGATCTTTATAGTGAAGCTCTGGTGCTATCACAGGAAGAACTTTTTTAATTGAGGCGCTCCCCTTAAAATCGTTATGGATGTAATGCTGATCAAAGAAAATGTCCATCAGGTCATACATTGAATTATTTAGCTGCTCAAAGAAAGCGACATGCTGAGGTAACCGTATACCTATTTCTCTGTTGATCCTTGTCTCAAATGACTTATACCAAGCAATGACAGTACCTCCTACAACGTGCTGTCTCAAAAGTTCTGCGACATCCGACGAAGGATCTTTAAAACTAGTTTGCAGGTATTCAACATGCTCGAGCTCGCCCTTTGGCTCTCGTAGAATGTGTAAAGAGAATTGAAATGGGATGTGTTGGTATGGACCGTATCCATCAAACAGGGGCACAGCAGGCGGAAATGTCTCGTAGTCAAAGAAATAAAGCGGAAACTTAAGTGACGACAACTCTTCTGAAATCTTCTCAATGTCTATGATTGGTTTCTGCAGCTTATGTGCAAGCACTTGATTTTTCTGCTTATCAGAAAGCTTGTATGCGTCAGGATCTTCTATGTCACCAATGCCATGTACTCCTTGCTCCATAAATAACAGGAGTTTTGTTTTATGTATCCGAGATAAATCGTGCACGGAATACTCTGGAATTTGTGGATTCGAGTACGAGAACATCGTGCAATGGTTTCTTCGTACACCATACACACACTCGCAGCCTCCAACCGGCTCTTGTTCTTTATTGAGATACTCAAGAGCAACTTCCATCTTTCCTTCCACTTCTGTCATTCTTTCAGAAACTTTTTCGGTTACATCCTCAACCTCAAAAAGAGTCTCTAGATTAAGTTCGCCATGCCGAACATACTCTTTATTGAGTCTTACGTGCGATGATTTGCCGTGGATTACACTGGCACGCCTCAAGACAGAAGCTTGAAAAGTTATGTCGACAATGTGATCACGCTTCTTTCCTTCGTGTATCGAGTTGGTGGCCTTAATTTCATAAAGATCCCAGCATTTATTTACAGAGTCATACTTGAGAGCATCGTTACGAACGACAAAACCATCTTTGATAAATGTTGCTTGGAAGATGACTGGCGTAAGAGCTGTCATGAGCCGAGAGGTCTCAGCTACAGCCTCGTCTCCTCTTGAATTCACCTCGACACCTCCTTGAAAAAGATCTAAACCATGGGCGAGAGACTCAACCTCGTTCCCTTGTTCCATTAGATGTAGTTCGAATTCGGAGGGAGTGAATTTCGCAGCTAATTCAGGCTTATGGATTTTAAGCCAAATGTTTTTTGGACAATAGAGAAACTCTTGAAAGATTGTTTTAGAAATAAGACGGGTCATGGTATTGAAACTATTTGCCGCGTCTTAAATCAATGATCATTGGCATGTTCGACTTTGCTCCCTTACCAGCGACAACCGCGTGATACTGCTTTAAGTTTGGCAGGGCTTGGACTATATCTTTGCCTACATAATTACCCAAAAAAGAAAAGCTTGTTTCATCAAAAGCTTGAAAACAAACAACGGTATTGCATTGAGTAAGGACTGTTTTAGAAACATTTGCTGTTCTTTGCGCTATTACAAGAAATCCAACTCCATATTTTCTGCCCTGTAGGGTAATTTGACCAATACTATTCACCAAACTCTGACTCGTTTTATCACTGCTACCAGAAAAGTTCCACTCTGGAATTACCGTGTGTGCCTCTTCAAGAACGACACACATTTTTGTACCGTTACCGGTGGCCTGTCTCGTTTTAGCAACTTCAAATAAAACCTTAAAGAAATACTTCGTGTAATCAAGGATTCCAGTCGTGTTGCTTACATCTGGCAATTCAAACACTTTTATGTTGCATGTTTGATCATCAAGAAAAAGGGTTATCTCACCTTTCATGAGTTCTTTGATTTCTCCCTGTTTTTGAGCTATTAAGGCTTTGTTCTGAAGATTGCCAAACTTCTCAAGCTCAGTATTTATCCAATCTATTTTCTCAGAAATCGCAGTTGCCGTCGCAGGCGCAATAATATCAGGCGGTGGCGGAGTAAGAGTAGTAACAAATTCTTTATTAAAATCAACACAGACTACTTTCGTATCTGTCTTGATTTGATTAATTATTTCCCGAGCTAGAAACGATTTACCTGATCCTGTGATACCCAAAAGTGCCATGTGGTGACTAATTGCGTCATCCAAATTTACAACTGAGGGTAATGTAGTCCCAGGAATAATACCTAATGCGTAGTTTGGGTATGTAAAAGTCTTCTTTTTTATTTTTGATGTATCTGCTTTAAAAATAGGTGTGTTGATGGACGGAACCCAACCGAATTTTTGAAAAGATAGATCTTCATTTTTCCATTCACCGAGCTGAATAGCTTCTCCTTCTATAAAGCCAGTCTCGTTTCGAGCCTCCAGTTTTTCTTTTTCTGTGCTTCCTCCAATCACTTGATAAAATAGTCGTGTTTCGCCGACCCTCAGCTCAAGTAGATCCCCTTCCTGTAAATCATCATCTTTTTTAGAATATTCAAACTTTATCTTTCCTATGGTCGAGCCATCGATAACAACACCAACAAGGTCATTGATTTTTAGTTCTTTATTCGCAGCATCGACTTCTGCGCTACCAGATAGCTTGTAGACGATGTTTCTCTCAAGCTTTCCACTTTCTTTCTTTGGATCCCCTAACTGGAGGACCTTTGCCCACTTCTCTTGGTTAAGTAAGTAGGTATCAAATACAATACCCGTAATCACGAAATCTTTTGTATCTTGCATTGAGTAACTAAATCGAACGACGTCAAACTTTTTGATACTTTTTCTATCCTCGAACAACTTTACTAAAAAAATCTTTTTTGATTGAACACCGAATATCTCACCAATCTGGTCGCTGTTCTCTTTTTTGGAAAGTGTTGCAAAACTACCGTGTATATTCTTCGGATTGATACACAAAATAAGAAACCAAAAAACAAATAAAATTAAAGTATAGAAATCCTGAATGGAGTAGTACGTCAGCAAAAAATAAATAAAGACTGAGGAGTAGAGTATCTTCCCTTGTCCAATCACGACGACAATATTTTTTAGAGCTGTTGCTGTTTTATTTTTCCAATGGTCAGGGCTATTATCTTTATCTTCACAAGCAAGAGCAATGATCGATGTGAGCAGGAGGAACAATAATACAGCTACGGCTCCCCACCAGAAAATAGGATTATTGAATGATGACCTGATCGCTAAGAAAACGAGGAGGAGTGGGATTGCGTTTGTAATGACATTCTTTGGGGACGTGTAGTAAGGTTCTATAAATAAAATTGAAAATAGAACCATAAAAAGACCCGAGTAAAACCATAGGTCTTTAGTGTCTGTACTGGGCAAAAATGATCCCGAGTGAATATAAAAAGATACAATAAACCCAACACAAAAAAGCCCAAACAAAATAAATCTGTTTTTAAGTAAGTGAAGAAGATTTTTGCCAATAATTGTTTCCATGATTTAACGTATTATGAAAAATCTATATTCTTCCATCCTTTCATTGCCGGAGTGTAAGCGTATTCTTTGTTGTCGTTTAGCTTCCATCCATTAGCATCTTTTACGGCAATCCCGCCACTAAAGCCTCTCGTGCCTTTGAGCCACTCCTGTAAGGCTTCGGCCTTATACTTCGTATCGTTAGCTTCAGCAGTAAAGCCAGCCTTGGTATCAATAATCCAGATCTTGTTTTTAGTCTTAATTATCCAGTCAGGATAAAAAAGCTTCTCTTTATTTTCGTCAGAATTGTAATAAGAGATTGAGAAGTATTCGCTTCCTGAGTCACCGTTTTTGTACCACCACTCAATACTCTTGTTTTCATCCAAGAATTTGATAAATGATTTCTCGTTATCTACCACCTCTTTGGAGATATAAAATGGCTCCATTGCTGACTTCTTAGCCCTCATTTCTTCGTACAAATCAGTGAAGAAAAGAGAAGCTCGTGGAATTTCAATAGTCTCTATGCGCTTCGCACGGACCGATTTCTTATTTACTTCTTGATCACGAATGGGTCGATATTTCTCTAAAACCTCTCCAATAAGAGGCCGCAACACGCCGCCTTCCTTGAGTAAGTCATGCAGAATAACCTTGTACGCTTGAGTGCGATCGTCTCCAAGGACCGGCAATAGCCAAACATTAAGGGCTGTCTTGAGCTTTCCCCATGAGCGCTCAGGGGCAAATTTCTTATTCTCGTCAGTTTGCTTACCGATGATATTGAAACAAACAAGGTTATAAAGTCTTTCAATGTCGTGCTGGGACATCTCTTGCTCATGACTCCCTCCCTCAGCCAATAGCTCTTTGGTAAAATTATCATAGTCATCGATCTCAACGCCAACAATGATGCCATTGGTTATGTTTGGTTTTAGTTCCAGATTTTTAGCTGCGAGTTTTTTCTTCGCTTCGACATCATTTTCTTTAATACCAAAATACGCATTCGCAGCCTTTTTAAAAGTAGACTGGAATGTATCTCCGAGATCGTTATAGTCCGAACGACTCATAAAAACAGACTCGATTTGAATTGGCTTGACGTCTTTCTTACGATAACTTCCAAATATTGCTGGTTTGTTTTCAGACTTGCTCTTATCGTATTCACTAATCACCTCATTCCTCCTATAGTTGGTGTAAAGGTATCCAAGATTGAGCTCTGGCTTACCAAAATGAACACCAAGCGGCATACGAAGAATTCGTCCAACTGTTTGAATGGCGAAAGTTGGGTTTTTGATTTCTCGAAACATCACAAGCACGCCAGCACGAGGACAATCCCAGCCGGTCGCTACAGCTTGCTTAAATAGAAGAAACGACACCGATGAGTTGTTTCTCTCAACATCTTTCAAGTTAACCTTGTCCTCTGAAAGCCAAACGGCAATATTATTTTCAGACACACCTTTTTTCTTTAAGAAATTGATTACAATTTCCTGCATGTTCGTATTGCTAGTCTCTGAGCTGGCCTTATCGTCGTTTGGAAGCTGGATCAATACGAGAGGATTGATATCAACTTTTAGCTTTCCGTAATACGAAAGCAGTTCCTCTCGCTTTTGAAAGGCGAGCTCAAGCAGAATTTCGTTTTGATCCATCCCTCTAAATTGTTTTTGATTGAGATCTTCTTCCGTCTGAAAGATAATTTTTTCCTTAATTAGCCCTTCTCGCACAACATCCTCTCTCTTTACCCGAACAAAACCCGCTGTACCATCTTCAAGATCACTTACTGTCGGCTCATATTTAGGCGTAGCAGAAAGCCTGAGGATTATCTTTGGTTTAATTAGACCATCAATCAATTCAAGGGCTTTTTCCGTATCAGCACCGAGGTGCTCTTCGTCGATGATTACGACAATTTTTCTCTTCTCCTCATGTGTAGCCTCAATCATTCCATCAAACGAGATGTCTTGCTCATTCTCGCGGCGGATCTTTAAAACGTCTTTTGACTGGCCCTTAAGCTTTTCCCAGTTTATGAAAAAGACACTGTTACGAGTCAGTACCTTACGATTAAGGTCGTCTATATCTAGAAGCTCGAGCTCCGATGCTCCTCCATAGTATTCAAAAAGCTTATTCTTACTTTGTTCTACCAAAGTAGGTCCCTTAGACATCCATAAAAATGCGACATCGTTGCCTACAAAGCGGGGATCTCCCACCAAGTCGCGTAGAAACTGTGCGAGCATGACCGTCTTCCCTGATCCTGTTGGCGACTTGAATACGAGAGGTAGCTGTATGCCAGAGGACTTCCAAAGCCGAAGAAACTGATCCTTGAGCTTTGCTACCGCGATTTCTTGAAATGGTTTGAGAGGAAACATAAATTTTATAGGCGATTAATTTCTTTGTACACCTCAAGAATAGGTTCAGGAATATCCTCGACTCTGATATTTGCCGAGCTGTATTCACTCTTGTATTCGTTTTTCCCCCAACTGAAGATATACACGGTTGCAGGCTGTTTCTTTTTCTCTAATAGCTCAATGAGCTCTTGGAGCTTCTCTTTATCTTCCTTGAAATAGATAGCGGTAGTTTTTCCGCGTCCCTCAAATATCTGCCACCAGTCACTCTTTTCAACTTCATTCAAAGTATCCTCGCGCAGAGCAATCATCTCGCCGGCCTGGTGAGTTAATTTTACCTTCGCGTGATCGGGCGTGCGATGGAGCTTTTCAATATCTACAAGGTCAGTTTTGTAGTAACGAAGATTACCACCGAGACCTTCCATTTTCCCATCTACATTTTTTATTCCTGAAATACTCACGACACCGTCTTCTAATTCTGTTTCGATCTTATCGAATTTCTTTTTATTTGCGGTCGTAATTGACTCTATTTCTGCTGCTATTTCTTCAGAGTGGCTAATCAGCTCTGAAAGAATTAGTTCTTTTGAATAAAGTGGTGTTTTGTTTCTGCCTTTAAATTTATACCCATCAATTACTCCACGGAGGCGCTTATAAGTAACGTCTTCGCAGATATTATTTTCATTATTTGTGCAAAGAATAAACTTTCGATTACCTTTATCTCGTTTGTTTAATTCAAGAACGGCATGGCCCGTGGTTCCAGACCCGGCAAAAAAATCGAGCACCAAAGCGTTGGTTCGAGTGTAGACTACCGACTCCAAACACCTCAACGTGGCCAGCAATGATTTCGGAAAAGGAAACTCTACTCCTGTAATATCTTTTACGAGAGTAGTCCCGTATTTACCCGCATCTAGATCACCTCCTGTCCAAACCGTTTTATAGCGCGCAGGTACTGCGGTTACATAAAGTTGTATATCTCCCTTTTTCTCCTTGACCTCAATCCTCTCCATGTGATCACCGACAGAGTCCAGACCGAAATGCCATCTCCTCTCATCACCAACGTCGTCGATTGGCCAGATCTCGATTTCTCCATTTTTACAAGGAATGTTTCGTGATTTTGGATGATATGAGTCCTTTGGAATATCCCCAACTCTAGTGACCTTCCCATCTTTTACATATAACGGATAAAACATTGTCGGTCTGTCCACTCTGTATGAAGCTTTCCCGGCTCTCCTCAGATTTCGAGTATCCTCTTTTCCTTCTGGATTTTTACCAACCACTGACTGACCAGACGGCGTCACAAAATGTGCATACTCATGAGAATAAGAAAAGTTCTTACTCGGTAATCCTTTTGGATTGTGTTCTATGACAACAGACGTAATGTCGTATCCGTAAAATATCTCTGATAGCAACATTAACAATGTCGCATTTTCGTATTTATCAATTGTTACTATCAATACCCCATCTTCTTTCAAGAGATCCTTGCATAGTTTCAATCGATTATTCATCATCGATATCCATTTACTGTGTCGATAGGCATCATTCTCATCCACATAATCATTAGACCTGCCCCACATTAAAAAACCGCACACAACCCTGTCTCTCCTGCATATTCCACTACTCCTCAACTCATTTGAATATGTAAATTCCACAGCCC
>JAYVXU010000027.1:0-17436 GCA_043784925.1 Candidatus Adlerbacteria bacterium | reverse complement strand
GCCCCATTTCTTTTACGGTCAGTTCCGGATCTCTTGTCGACCCGTATTTTTTAAGTGCCTCTTTGGTTGCCTTAGCACCTATACTATGTTTTTTATTTTTCCCGACTAACGGGTAAAGAGTATCTCGTAAAGAATGAACTGCTTGGGCAAGCCAATCCGGGTTTTTTCTTAATTCAGCCCTTGCAGCATAGAGTGCTCCGTGCACCATTTCAGATGGAGTAACTGTCCTGCTATTTTGCAAATGCAAAATGTCGAGCTGTTCGCAGATCTTCTTTAATTTATCCTCCAGTACTATAGGAGGCAGTTCTGTATTTCCAACAGATTTTGGGATGTCAGAACCATTGGTCATATGTATATTTTGACACAATTGAACCAGATATGCATAGCGACCGCCCCTATGCGGGGCGGTCGCGTAACACGGGCTCACGTTCGTGCGGAGGGGGTGGGATTCGAACCCACGAGGCCTTTCGACCTGGCAGTTTTCAAGACTGCTCGTTTCGACCGCTCACGCACCCCTCCTTACTAACTAAATGTACCTCACTTTACACACCCAGCTTGCCTAACATCTTTGGGTTGTGACTTCTAATATCCTCTAAATACCTCTTAATATCAAGTCTGTTGCTGATATAGATATTTTTCTTAGAATTTTTTGTGGGCCGGTAACCAAGGCCCACAAGGGAATTTTCAACGAATTGAAGTATATTTTTATTCGTATTAGTCACTGTTAACTGTTTATACTGCACGAATCCCCTCTTTCCTTTGTAGAATTTCACACCGACGGTGCCTTCAGTATCAAACAGCCCGCGTATAGCTGCTTTGCGGAACAGGGATTTTTGCGTAATCCATAAAGGCACTGATCGTATTTTAGGATCAAAACCAATCTTTTTTAAATAATCACAGGCCTCCTTTGATGATATTTGCACCTCCCACGTTCCACGACTCTCCCTTTTACTATTTGTCACGTTGCTGCCAGGGAATAATTTTTTAAATAAATCAGTCACAAACAGAGCATATGCAGTTTCAAGTTTTAGATTCAGATACACTTTTGCGTAGTAAGTCGTTACGCTCCCATCACCCAATAAGATGCCGAAAAGTTCTGCCAAATCTTCCGAGTATCGCACAGGCAATTTAATAACCCTCTTGTTGTTTAAGTGTTTTCTGTTCGAACAAAGAATGCTGCAAAAAATTTGCACACCCACTCTTTTTTTAAATGTTCGCCCACAGTTAAGGCATGAATCTACCACTCCTCCAATATATCATAATTTCCGTTAAACCACTCGACTTGCTATGGTGTTTATGTATACTAAAGATCAATGAAATACCTTGGAATAGATTATGGGTCAAAAAGAATTGGAGTCGCTGTCTCAGACGAGTCGGCTACTATAGCTTTTCCACTTGGAACTATTAAGGCAGGTAAAGGAGCGCTTCAAGAAATACTTTCTATTGCAAGAGAAAACGAGGTTAAGATAGCTGTAATTGGAGAGTCTCGCAATTTTGCTCAAGAAAAAAATCCAATTATGAAGGAAGTGGAAGAGTTTGCGGAGAAACTTCAGGCTGAAAATATAGCAGTAGTGTTCGAACCAGAGTTTATGACGAGTGCACAAGCCATAAGACTTGAGGGCAAGAACAGCAAACCCATCCAGCGTGCTTCGACCAAAACGCTGGCCGCACAACTTGATGCGTCAGCGGCCGCGCTTATCTTGCAGAGCTATCTCGACCGATTGCGCAACTCGCGGTAAAGTGGGTTTATGGAGGAGATTATTTCAATAGATGATTTTAGCAAGGTTCATATTACTGTGGGGGAAATCCTTTCGGTCGAGCCGGTGGAGGGGTCAGAAAAATTACTTAAACTCAAGGCCTCTTTTGGTCCAGAGGTGCGCCAAGTTCTGTCTGGTATAGCCAAATATTTCCCCGACCCAACACTTCTTGTAGGTAAAAAATGTGCCTTTATAACTAATTTACAACCTCGAATGATTATGGGGTTTGAGAGTCAGGCTATGATTTTGGCTACAGGAGGCGAGCTCCTTGAAAGTAAAGAGGTGGGAAGTGCGCCTCAATATGGCCCCCTTTATTTGTTTGAGTCTAGTGCCCCTGCGGGCTCAAAGGCGCATTAGAGCGCTTCTTTTTTTGATACTCGTATTCGTGCAAAGTGAGGCCAATAAAGGCCGAGTCAAAAATGGTAACTGCCAACAGTAGGGGGGAAGGCGTGTGGACCAAGCGGTACACCTGATACAGTAAAAAAAGGGCACTAAACCCAACCATAACCGGGTATGCCCATAAACGATTTTTAAATAAGTTGTATGCAAGAAAGGCGTTAAGAAGCCCATGAAATAGGAGGTATATACCCACAAAGGTGCGCACACTCACGATGTCGAGGTGGTGAATCTGGTTTGAAAGGATGCGAAAAATAAAATCGTCTCGGTCGCCGAGTACTTGGATTCGACTAAAATGCACAAGCCATACGTGGAGTCTCGTGAGGAGGAAAATGCCCGCCAAAGTTTCCCACACACTATTAATAGCTTTAAGGGTTATGCCCGCCTCAAAAAGGTCGTGCCAAATCTGTCTTTTAAGGAATCTAGTCACCATAGGCGTGCAGTGGTATTGTACACGGAGCACGCGCTGTGCATAAGCCCTTGTAGTTTAATGGATAGAACTCCGGACTTCTAAGCCGGCTATCGAGGTTCGATTCCTCGCGGGGGCACATGAGAGAAAAAACAGGAACTGCTTCCTGGTTTTTTGCTACATGTGCCGGCCACAGGCATATCGCGTTAGCAAGCGCGAAGCCGAGGCGGGGTCGCGAAAATTTTCCAGCAACAAAATTATTTGTGACCACACAGTATAGTAATACCAAAACATACAGAGTTAAAATCCGTGGTATATTTTTGGCAGGCACTCTTGAGGAGCGCTTAACTTAAATATTATGGAACAGAAAAAAGTACTGGTAGTTGAAGACGAGAAACTGCTCCGCACCGTGCTTGAAAAACGTTTAGAAAAAGAGGGAATCAAAACCCTCACTGCAACCGACGGTAAGGAAGGGTTGAGTACTGCACTAGAGCACCATCCTGATCTTATTCTTTTAGATATTATGATGCCGCATAGTGGTCTTGAAATGTTGGTGGAACTTCGCAAGCACGAAGAATATGGAAAACGCGCTCGAGTTATATTTTTATCCAACCTCAACCCAGACTCTCAAGAGATAATGAAGGCTATCGAAGAACAAACTCCTATTTTTTACTTAGTTAAAGCAAACTGGACCCTCGACCAAATCGCCGACAAGGTAAATGAAGCCCTTGCATCTCAATAGGAACTATAGTATAATACAAAGCGTTTAAAACAGAGCTTACTGTCCCGAACAGAATAAATGACAAACGCAGAAAATTTTTTTTTAAATAAAAACAAAGAATATATGGGTCACGAGGCCGTTATGGCAATAAATGATTCCTCCGGTCTTCGGGGTTTTATAGTGATACACAACACTAATTTGGGCCCCGCTGTAGGAGGTACGCGTTTTCGATACTATAAAAATGAAAAGGAGGCGTTAAAAGACGCTCTGAGACTTTCACGTGCTATGACGTACAAATGTGCCATGGCCGGGGTTCCCTTTGGAGGTGGTAAAACAGTGATCATGTCCCCGAAAGGTATGACCCAAAGCCAGAAAAATAAATATCTAATTGCCTATGCACGCCGTCTTAAACTACTTGACGGTCATTTTTTTACAGGAGAGGATGTTGGTCTTGATGGTAAAGATATTTCACTACTTGAAAAGCACTCAGACTCAATCGTTGGGCGTCCTAAAATAGGAGGATTGCCAGCGCAATGGGCAGCTCTATCTGTTTCTTTGTCTATGGAAGCGGCACTTAAATCGGTGTTTGGCACAGAATCTTTTAAAGGAAGGACTGTGGCTATAAAAGGTCTGGGTAATGTGGGTTTAGAGTTGTGTCGTATTGTTATAGAAAAAGGTGGAGAAGTTGTTGCCGCAGATATTCGTCAAGAACGGACAAAGCTTGCGCATAAGCGCTTTCCAAAAATTCGTATTGTTGGGCATACAAATATACATAAACAACAGGTCGACGTGTATGCTCCTTGTGCGCTCGGTGACGAATTAAATGTAAAAACTATTACGGAACTTCAGTGTTTGGTGGTATGCGGCGCTGCAAATAACCAGCTTGGTGAAGATCAAGACGGTCTGCGATTATTTAAGCGCAACATCTTATATGTTCCTGACTATGTTGCAAATGCAGGCGGTCTTATTAACGTAGTCGATGAGCTGCATTCTGGCGGGTATAGCCACAAACATGTGGCGCGGCATGTACAACAGATAAAAAAAACTGTACAAGAAATAATTAAACAATCTCGCAAACAAAACAAACCCACAAATGAAATTGCTGATTCTATCGCTGAAAAACGTTTTTATAAAAGTAAGAGCGTGCAACAAAAATAATATATGGAATACTTACCTCCAAGTAAAAAATATACAGCTCCAGAGGTGTTGAGTATGATTCGACAGAATAGTTCTGAGCAATGGATGTCACTGCAAAGTGAGTCTATGCTTGAGTTGTTTCATGCTGCTGCAATCCGTGTTCCAGCATATAAAGATTTCCTATATAAAAACGCAATTGACCCAACGACAATAAAAACACTCACTGACCTTAAATCAATTCCAGTCACAAATAAAAATAACTATCTTAGACAATATTCCCTTGCAAATTTGTGTTGGGACGGAACACTCGACCAACCACTGGTATTTGCAGCTACTTCAGGATCTACAGGAAAACCATTTTATTTTCCTCATGATCAAGAGCTTGATTGGCAATATTCAATCCTCGCAGAGCTATTCCTTGAACAAGGGATCCAGACACACAAGAAGGGGCCAACGCTCGTGCTTGTTACCTTTGGTATGGGTGTGTGGATTGGTGGCCTTTTTACATACCAAGCGTTTGAATTGGCTAGCTTGCGCGGTAAAAATCTTTCAATACTTACCCCAGGTGTAAATAAAGGGGAGATCTTACATGCGCTAAAAGATCTTGCGCCAAATTTTGCCCAAACGATTATTATTGGATACCCGCCTTTCGTAAAGGATGTGCTAGACGAAGCTTTGCTTGGAGGTATTTCTCTACACGAACTCAATATTCGTCTTGTGTTTGCAGCAGAAGGATTTACTGAAAAGTTTCGTGAACACCTAATGCGTATGGCCGGAACTAAAAACCCTTACTTGGATACACTTAATATTTACGGTACGGCAGACATAGGAGCAATGGCATACGAGACACCTACCGCAATTCTTATGCGCCGACTTGCTCTCGCTGATCAAAAACTCTTTTTAAAACTTTTTGGACCCGTAGAAAAAACACCCACCCTTGCCCAATACAACCCTCTTTTCACCAATTTTGAGGCACATAATGGTGAAATATTACTTACTGGTTATAATACTCTTCCTCTTATACGATATGCTGTAGGAGATCAAGGAGGAGTTTTCTCGTTTGATGATGCAATAACTTGTGCTAAAAATCTTAATACTGATGTGGCTAAATGCGCAGCAGAGGCTGAGGCTCCTCTCTACCAATTACCGTTTGTGTATGTGTATGAACGCGCAGATTTTTCTACAAAGTTATATGGTGCGATTATGTACCCCGAACACATTAGAGAGGCTTTACAAGAT
The DNA here is from genome assembly GCA_043784925.1 of Candidatus Adlerbacteria bacterium. GTDB lineage: Bacteria > Patescibacteriota > Minisyncoccia > Phycocordibacterales > SBAW01 > GWA1-54-10. The sequence continues at coordinate 11,777 of JAYVXU010000027.1, read as the reverse complement.
GAGAAACTCCTTCAGGACATTACCGGAAAATTCAATATGCATACTCGACTGGATGATAATCATGATCAGTATCTCGAACTTAATGTTGAGCTTCGTCAAAATGGTACGGCTTCGGAAGAGTTAACGAAGAGTATCAAGGAAGTAACCACAGCATTATTACTTGAAAAAAACAGCGAGTATAGAAATAATTACGCTAGTATGGGAGAAAAAGTCACGCCGCGAGTGGTGTTTTGGCCACATGGAGACGAAAAATACTTTAAGACGACCATTAAACAAAAATGGGTAATAAAAGATTAATAACTCTATCGTAACACTATGACCATTCAAGACAACATAACAGAGGGGCTGGGTAAAAAAGAAGAAGTTTCTCCTATATTATTTGCTCTGAAAGAGCCTGAGGATCAAAAAAAACTTGCAACACTATTTTCAACGCACGCGATACAGCACGTACGAGATGACTATAAAGAAGAGCATCTTGAGCTTTTCGGTGTGCAAAATCCAACGCTCGTATACACGCCTGATTTTAAAAAACTGTTTGCAGAATATTTTCGTGCACTGCAGGAAGTAACGCCACTATGGCAACAAGGGAAGTGGGTATACTTTCCATGGAGCTCAACGCTTTCTCACATTCTTCCTGAGGAGGAGTTTCAAATGGTGCGTACTGCGCGTAATAAGAATCTAATTAGTAACGAAGAACAAAAGAAATTTTATAACGCAAAAATAGGTATTGGGGGTTTAAGCGTGGGGTCGTCAGTGGCTTTCGCGCTCGTACTTCAGGGAGCAGCAAAACATATAAAGCTCGCTGATATGGATCGACTCGCGCTATCCAATACCAACCGTATCCTCATGGGTGTTGATAATCTCGGAATTTTAAAAGTAGAGATGTGTGCTAAGCGTATATATGAGATTAATCCATATGCTCAGGTTGAGCTCTGGACACAAGGCCTCAATCAAGAAAATATCGGTGAGTTTTTTGAAGGTTTGGACATTGTGGTAGATGAACTTGATAATCTTGCCGTGAAATATCTAATTCGCAAAGAAGCTAAACGACGCGGTATTCCTGTTGTTATGGGAGCTGATAATGGAGATAATGCTGTTGTAGATATAGAGCGATATGACCTAGACCCAAATCTTCAATTTTTTCACGGACGTCTTGGAGAAGTAACCTATGAACAATTGGCGTCGCTTGATAAGTTTGGCATTGGAAGAACTATTACGCAACATATCGGAGCTGAGAATGTGACTACTCGTATGCAAGAGTCATTGCTCGAAATGGGAAAAACCATAGTTTCATGGCCACAATTAGGAGGTGCAGCTCTTTTGAATGGTGCAGCTGTTGCTTATGTTATCAGGAAAATACTTAACGCACAGAGTGTCGAAGAAAATCGCTCCCTCATCTCTTTAGACGAAAAGTTGGACCCCGACTATAGACATCCAGAGGCTGTTGAAAAACGTGTCCAAGCATCGAAAACTTTTGCCGCTCACTTTGGTTTATGATGCCAGAATATATACACAAGATTTTAGAATCTGCCTTGCAGGCACCATCGGGTGAAAACTCACAGCCATGGAAATTTAGAGTAGTAGGAACTACGATCGAACACTACCACAACCCCCAAAGCGATACTTCTATATATAATTATAAAAATCGGGGTAGTTTTGTAGCACACGGCGCAGCTATAGAAAATATGTGTATTGCAGCAGCAGCGTTGGGATACAAAGCCACGGTGTCCCTTTTCCCTGCTTCCGACAATCCTGATTATATTGCTCGAATTACTATTACCCCAAGCCCCTCTTCTGATCAGTCGGCAAAAAAATTATATTCAACAATAGCTCTCCGAACTTCAAATCGAAAACCATATACACAAGTTCCACTTCGTCCGGAACATGCAGAGGAGCTTCTTTTAGTCGCACAGTCATATGAGCAGTTAGGTATAAAGTATCAACGTATTATTGAGAGAGAAAAAATAGTACAACTTGCAAATGTTGGAGCAACAAACGAAGAAATTATGCTCCAAAACAAACTACTGCATGAGTTCTTTTTTAATCATCTCACGTGGACCAAAGAAGAGGATACACAAAAAAAAGTTGGGTTTTTCATACAAACTCTAGAATTGCCATTTCCGGTACAAATACTTTTTAAGCTTATAAGGCACTGGTGGGCAATGGCTTTCCTTATTAAAGTTGGATTTCCAAAAGCAGTCAGAGCGTCAAATGCAATAACTGATGCTGCTGCTGCAGAGTTCGGCGTACTTACTACTGAAAACAATACTCCAGAAGACTACATACATACTGGCCGTCTACTTGAGCGGCTCTGGCTCACAGCATCTTTAAATGGTTTACAGGTGCAGATACTTACCGGGACCATATATTTATATTACGCTCAAGAAGGAGATAGGAATGTTTTTTCTCAACAGGAGCGCAGTCTTTTAGATACACAAATATCTATACTCCGTAGTATGCTATATAAGGAGCGCGCCACTGTAACGTGTATGTTTCGAATTGGATATGGTCCTACTGCAACCAGTAGAGCTGCACGATATACAGTAGAGGAGTGCTTGTTAGAATGACAGCTGCTCACTACGTAGACCTTATAATTTTGGGCATCGCTGTGGCTAGTACGGGAGTACTTGGGTTTCTTGTCTATTTCAATAATCCGCTTAGTGCAACCAATCGTACCTATTTAGGGTTCTCCCTTGTTAGTATTGCATGGGGGGTATGTAATTATCTTAGTATTCAAGTAGAATCACCGTCACTAAGTCTTTGGATGTGGCGGGTAGTTATATTTATTGCGGTGTGGTTTTGCTTTGGTATTTTTCATCTAGCAACAATATTTCCTCAATCAAAGCCGATATATGGAAGGCAGTACCTTTTTTTTACACTACCTGCGGTTACAGTAGTGTCCATACTGACTCTTACGCCTCTTGTTTTTAATCATTTGCGTACACTACCTATTCCAGGCACAATCCCTGCGATAGAAACTGGCCCACTCATATCGCTTTTTGGAGTAACAGTAGTATTGCTTGTGCTCGGCGCTATAGGTAAGTTTGTGCATCGTTTACGACATAGTGAAGGTGATATACAAAATCAGTCTGGACTGATTACAGTAGGTACTGGTATAACTTTCGCTCTTCTTATTGTGTGCAACTTTGTTTTACCCGTGGGTTTTAAGATGGTTACCCTCATACCTTTTGGTGCCGTATTCATACTACCCTTCATAGTTTGTACTGCGTATGCTATTGTTCGCTACAAATTATTCAATGCTCAGGTGGTTGTTACCGAGATCTTTGCTTTTTTAATGGTGATAGCTACTCTGTTGCAAATACCTTTTTCATCATCACGTTCCGAACTATTACTTCGTGTGGGTATATTTGTCTTAGTTCTTGTTTTCGATATTTTGCTTGTAAAAAGGACGACCAATGAGGTTCGACAGCGAGAACTTATCGAAAAGCAAGAAAAGGAGCTTGAGGGGATGAACACTCGTCTGCGAGACCTTGATCAGCAGAAGAATGAGTTTTTGTCTTTTGCTTCACATCAGTTGCGCACTCCGCTTACCGCAATTAAGTGGAGTGCTGGAGCTATGCTTGACGGTATGTTTGGAGAAATGCGTCCAGAGTTGGCAGAACCTGTGCGCACAATATTTGAAGAAAGTTCGCTTATGGCAGTGTTTATTAACGATTATTTAAACGTATCTCGAATCGAACAGGGGAGAATGGAGTACCGGTATGTCCCTACGAACTTGGTCGAAGTGTTAAAGACAACCGCGTCGCAAATGGGACCAGCTGTTCATGAAAAAGGACTGACACTTGTGGTTACGCCAAGTGTGGACACTTGTATGGTATGGGGCGACGCAAGTAAACTGACACAAGTGATCAGTAACCTGATTGATAACTCAGTTAAGTACACAGAAAAGGGGACTATAACTATTTCACTCGTGCCGCACGCAGTAGAAGGTATTGTACGAATTGAAATTAAGGATACGGGGATTGGTATGGACCGCAAAACTTTGTCTAAAGTTTTTGATAAGTTTGCTCGGGGAGAGAATGCGCGAGAAGTGAATAGCGCTGGTTCGGGCCTTGGATTATTTATTGTAAAAACATTTGTCGATGCACATAAAGGTAAAATTTGGATAGAGTCCGAAGGGTTGGGGAAAGGGTCAATGTTTGTTATTGAATTTCCCTTGTTTGTGTCGTAAGTTTCAGGGGGTCATCCTGAAGTAGCATGCTATTATTGGTGCAAATGGATAGGTCGGCTTTTTTTATAAAACGGGCAGGACTGAGTTTGATAGAAGTCCTTGTAGCGCTAAGTATTTTTTCGTTAGTAGGAGTAGCGTCATATGTCATTGGAAATTCGGCCGTACGCGGTATCCACATATACAGAGAGACCGCAACCACCGCAGCGCTTGCGGACAAGTATATGGAAATTGCACGAAATCTTCCGTACTCTCAAATGGGCACCGTGCACGGCAACCCTTCAGGTGCTCTGCCTGATTCGGCAAGTCCTCTTGCCGTTTCTTATAACAATCTCAATTACCAAGTCTTTTATGAGATTACCAATATGACTGACCCAAGCAGTCCGGGAGGACAAGTGGATTATAAACAAGTAAAGGTGTCTCTTAAAAACATCGCAACAGGACACACCGTCTCGTTTGTTACGCTCATGACACCTAAAGGACTAGCAACAAATACGGGGGGCGCACTTTCTATAAAAGTATTTGATGCAGTGGGTCAGCCGGTGTCCGGAGCTCAAATTCATATTACAAATAGTGTAACAACCCCAACGATTGATTTAACGCGTATCACGGACGCGAACGGTAATTGGGTAGAAATTGGGTTGTCGACCAGTACTACTAATTACCACGTAACAGCAACAAAAAATGGGTATTCAAGCGACCAAACATATGCGGTGTCTGCTCAAAATCCTAACCCCGCCAAACCCGATGCAACAGTGGCAGCTGGACAAGTAACCGGCATGAGCTTTTCTATAGACTATACAAGTGGCCTCCAATTGGCTGCAGTAGACCAAACGTGTCACCCACTCTCGGGAGTGGGTATACGGCTTACCGGTGCCAAACTTATTGGCACACCCACGCTACTTAAATTTGATACAACCTATGCGACCGACGCTCTGGGGATTATTTCCCTCAATCTGCTTGAATGGGACAACTACACTCCCACCCTCTCTTCCTCAAGTAATATGATTTATGGTTCCTCGCCTATACAACAGATCAATCTCCTGCCCAACACTCAGCAGCTCGCAACACTGATTGTAGGCCCAACTACTCCCAACAGTCTTTTGGTTATTGTAAAAGATGGATCCACTGGCAACGCTATTGAGGGTTCAACTGTCGAATTGTCCCAAGCGACACTAGGGTACGATGTTTCGGCTCTAACAGAAGGAAGTATCTTATATCAAAAAGACTGGTCTGGAGGTCCAGGTCAAGCAAATGCTACAGACCCAACTAAATATAGCCAAGACAGCGGTTCGGTTGATGTTGCATCACTACCCACAGCTCTTCGCCTTGCAAATACTGCAGGATCCTACGCCACTTCAAGCTGGCTCACCTCCTCTTCGTTTGACACAGGTACCGCCTCTAGCTCCTACACCATGCTCAACTGGAACCCTACTTCCCAAACACCTTCTACAACGGTTGCCTTTCAGATTGCAACTAATAACGATAATGCAACGTGGAATTATGTTGGTCCCGATGGTACTGCCACTTCTGTCTACACCGTGCCGGGGACCACTATAAGTGCTACAAATAATAATACACGGTATTTTCGCTATAAAGCGCTTCTCAGTTCAACGAGTACGAGTACGACACCGGCACTCAGTAATGTGACGGTCAACTATGTGTCCGGATGTGCGGCACCCGGGCAGGCAATGTTCGCGGGTCTAACTTCAAACGCCAACTACAGTATCAGTATTAGTGCCTCGGGGTATACAACTCAAACTATATCTCCCATTTCAATTGGAGGACAAAAAGTATTGCAGGTGTTACTAATGCCATAATATATGTACACTCACAAAACAGGACTTACGTTGATTGAAATTGTTGTGGTGTTGGCCATAAGCACTTCGCTTACGGTGCTTATGGTGAATGTTATAAGGAATATTTTGCAAAGTACCGCCCAACAACCTCTTGCTCTGCGCGCTATCGACCAGGCCCGAATAGCGGGGGTGCAATTTACAAATGAACTCCGTGGGGCCACTACTGGGAGTGATGGATCCTTTCCACTCATAAGCGCTAGTAGTACCGAAATAACCTTCTTCTCGCCCCAGGTAACATCGAGCACAACTATCGACCGTATACGATACTTTGTTGTAGGAGGGAAGTTATATAAAGGAGTGCTCTCTGCATCAGGGTCGCCGCCTACCTACAACCCTGCACTTGAAAAGGTAACTACGGTGCTCACACTGGTATCAACCACGACACCTGTGTTTACGTATTATGATAATACCTATAGTGGGGTTGGTACCTCAACAGCACTACTACAGCCGGTCATGATCACGAGTGTGGCCTACGCTCAAATGAACCTTACCCTTTTGAGACAAGAAAGTCGGAACGCAACATCAACCTTCGTACTTACAACAGGAGCGACCATACGAAATCTTAAGAATAATCTTGGTAATTAAATGAATTTGCGCCGTACACATTCAGGGGGCGACATTCTTATTCTCACGATAATGCTTTTATTTGTGTTCTCCCTTATGTTGGTGCCATTTTTAGATTTGATATCAAGAGAGTTGAAGTATGGGCCTAATCGAATATATACCGAAGAAGCATTTCAAATAGCTGAAGGCGGTATTAACTACTATCAATGGCACCTTGCAAAATATCCAGGGGATTATAAAGACGGATCCACTACGACGGCCGTGTATGTGCACACCTTTGTGGACGCAGACACACAGCAGCAGATAGGTGAATATGACCTCTCCATTACCCCTCCTGCTGTTGGCTCAACCATTGTGACCATTAAATCAACCGGTTGGTCTTTCGCGCACCCCCAAGCAAAACGAACCATTACCGCAACGTACGGTATTCCTTCGCTGGCGCAGTACTCTTTTTTAAGTAACGATATTGTATGGATCGGTACGGGAGAAACGATAAGTGGTAAGATGCACTCAAATAATGGTGTTCGTTTTGATGGTAGTGGCAATGCCCCTATAACCTCTGCTAAATCCACTTACAGCTGTCCTTCGACGCAAGGCACTCCTTGTCCTCAAACAGTAAGCGGAGTATGGGGAAACGCCTCCTCGAGCGTTAAGTCGTTGTGGCAATTTCCTGTCCCTGCCATAGATTTTTCTTCGCTTACACAAAACTTGGCAACACTTAAGGCAAGCGCCCAAAGTGGAGGTTTGTACCTGTCTCCATCGAGTGCGCAAGGCTACTCGCTCGTATTCCAAGCCAACGGGAATGTGTCGGTGTATAAAGTAACAAGTTTGCAATACAACCCAACAGGATGGGACGTGAACAACGTCGCCCACAACGAATATACAGATTATAAAAATCGCACGCTACTGTATACACAGGCTATACCTACAAACGGGGTTATATATATTGAAGACACCGTGTGGGTTGAGGGTACGGTCAATGGGCGGGTGATGGTTGCCGCAGCTAAATTGCCCTATAACTCATCTACTGCTCCTACTATCTATATACCAAACAACATTTTGTATGCCGCAAAAGACGGTACCTCAGTGCTCGGACTTTTGGCTCAAAACAATATAGTTGTAACAAACCATGCGCCAGCAACACTGGAAATTGACGCAGCACTTATTGCACAAAACGGGAGTACCCAGTTTTTTTATTATCAAAACGATATTAAGACTATAATAAGTATTTTTGGCTCTATCATGAGTTATGGTCAGTGGACGTGGACGTGGGTAGACAGCAATGGCAATACGATTTCGGGATATGCCACCACGAAAGATCAGTATGATAGTAACTTGCTTTACAAACCTCCCCCAAGTTTCCCACTCTCGTCATCTGGGTATCAACAAACAAGTTGGACTATGACTAACTAATATGAACAAACGAACCACACACAGCCTCTTTCGTTTCTTGATGTGCGTTTTATGTTTGTCTGCGCAACCAGTTTTTGGGGCCATGCGCGCGCCCGTTCCCGACAACAACACGCTTCAGCCTATACCTAAGTTAGTGCAGCCCCATATATCGGGCAACGTGAACGCAACAACTCATACCACCACCACTTCATCTGCCTCGCAAGAAGAGACAGTAGCGTCTCAAGAGCCTTTAGTGGTATCTGATATAAAAGATACACAAGATGAAGAAGGTTGGCCTTTGTGGGCTATGGTTGTAGTTTCATTAATTGGTCTTAGTGTTGTTGGAGGGATACTAAAAATAATCTTTTTCCCCAGTGAATCTTAAGTTTTCAATTAGTTGATTTGATTAGTGAGGCCGTAAATAGGGGAGATAATGGCTATTGCTAAAAAAGCAACAATAATTCCCACCACTACCATAATGACCGGCTCTAAAAGTACACTCAAGTTTTGAGCCATGTTCTCGGTTTTTTCTTCGTAGGTAGACCCGATGTTGAGGAGGGTGTCTGCAAGGGACCCCGACATTTCTCCAGCCGATATAAGGCGAGACAAATATGAGGGGATGTACCGATGTGCTCCTGGATACATTTCGATACTTTTATATAGGGAAGTTCCGTCAGTTACGTTTTGTAGTATTGAGGCATAAAACCTTTTATATAACACAAAGGAAGTAGAGTCCTGCATGGAGGTGAGTGCTTGTGGAATTGAAATTCCTGCATGAAGCAGGGAGCCCATCACATACCCAAAGCGCGCAAGTTCTATGTCTTGAACGAGCGTGCGAGTCAAACGTACTCTAAGTAAAAAGGTTTCTCCTAGAAAACGTGTTTTTTTATGGAAAAAGAGCATGTATATACCTCCCACAACGCTTGCGGTACCGAGCGGCACAAAGATAATCCCGTAGGAAGTAAAGAAATGTCCAATCCCTATAATAACTCGAGTTGAAAGGGGGAGTTTGCCACCTGTGCTTGCGAACACCGAGGTGAGTCGTGGAAACACGTACCACATCATGAAAATACCTACAGAAATAGTTATCGTCATCACAATAGCCGGATAAATAAGTGCACCTTTCACTTTTGAATTTAGGCGCTCTTCTTTTTTTTGTTCGTCTACAACGAGTGTCAATTGTTTTTCAAGTTCTCCGGTTTCTTCTCCTAGACGAAGGAGTGCAACAAAGCGCTCAGAGAGCAAACCACTTTTACCCAGGGCTGTTGAAATTTTAGAACCAGCATCTATCTCGTTCTCGATTACAGTAATTGCCCGTAGCATCTTTTTGCCTTTAATTTCTTCCTTAAGGGTTGCAATAGCTTCGCGTATAGGAAGGGAAGAGTGCATGAGCAAACTCAAGTTCTCTAGAAAAAAATCATTTTCTTTTGCCATACTTATGGTTTCTGTAGTGACACACCTTTAGGAGGAAGTGCCACGCGCAAGAGCTCTTCAAAAGTAGTGGCGCCCGAGAGTACCTTTTGAAGACCGTCTTCAAAAAAACTTCGGGCCCCGTCTTCGCGAGCGGCTTTCATGATTTGTTCGGCCGAAGGGTCGTGCATTATAACTTCCTGTACACGAGGAGTGTTTTCAATAAATTCAAAGATCCCCATCTGTCCTTTGTATCCACTATTGTTACATTTAGGGCAGCCTTTACCTTTGTATATAACGATGTCTTTGCCACTTAAAAAAGGTTCAAGTTTTGGATAAGTTTCAATTACTACCTTGACCGTAGTGTTTTCACTTACTTTACAGTGTGTACAAATGCGCCGTATGAGACGCTGAGCCACAATAAGCGACAAAGTGGAGGCAAGTAAAAAAGGTTCGACTTTCATGTCGAGCAGACGAGGTACCACGGTAGCTGCGTCATTGGAGTGGAAAGACGAAAACAGTAAGTGTCCGGTCAAAGCCGCATTTATAGCAATTTCAGCAGTTTCGAGGTCGCGGATTTCTCCCACTAAGATAACGTCGGGGTCCTGGCGCACAATAGAGCGAAGTCCTGTCGCAAACGTGAGACCACTTGCGGCATTTACTTGTACTTGGTTTACGCGACCCATACGGTATTCAACCGGGTCTTCAATAGTGGTCACATTTTCGGAGCTGTCGTTGAGCATGCGAAGCAAAGCATACAGGGTGGTAGTTTTACCCGAACCGGTGGGACCTACCGTGAGTATCATGCCATAGGGTCTTTCTGCTATGTCAGTTAAAAGGGCCTGATCTGAAGGTTTAAAGCCGAGCTCTGCAAGAGTGAGAGTTCGCAGATACTCTCCCAAAATACGCATAACTACCTTTTCGCCGGTTACTGTCGGCAAAATCGACACTCGAATATCAGTTGCTATGGGACCTTTTTTATATCGTATAGCGCCATCTTGCGCTCGTGTGTGTTCGTCTATACGAAGCCTGGCTTCAATTTTTATGCGATTTAAAATACTTTCATACTGGAGCTTTGGCAGTGTCCCTGCATCTTCCAACACTCCGTCAATACGAAAGCGCACCAGCACCTCTGTTTCTTGGGGTTCTAGGTGAACGTCTGAAGCGCGAAGCAAAACAGAATCTTCAATAATCTGCGCCACAATTTCAGGAGCTACTTTTTGCTCTTTTTTTATTATTTCGGTAAAGCGGACAGCAAGTGTCTCTTTATACATCGAGAGCATCTGGTCTATGTCTCGAGTAAATGAAAACGCGATAGTGATTTTTTTTCCTGCAAACAAAGTGGCGAGTGCAGGAGTAAGTGCGGTGGTGTCCATAGCGTCGGATGCTATGAGCAAGGAATCCTTCTCTTCTTTAACAAGAACAGCTCTATTTTCTCGAGCAAAATCCTTAGGGATTTTAAAAAGTGTTTCTTTGTCCGGAGTATTAGCAGCCAAATCTACATAGCGCATATGAAGCGCTTCGGCAGTCGCGTGTCCAAGCAGGTCTTTGTTAAGAAGTTCTTCGTTAAATAGATAGTCGGTTAAAGGAGAGTGGTGCCGAAGGGTATACTCTTCGGCTTTCACTATGTCTTCTTCGCTTACATACTTTCCTGCAAGCAGAGCTTCTTTGATAAAAACATCATCAAAAACCTTAGAAGTTACACTTGGGGCGGGAGTAGGCGTCTCAGGAGGTTCGGGTGTGGTACTTTTTTTCTTAACTACCATAGTGTTTTTTACGAAAAGAATGCTATGACTTTTTCGGTGATTTCTGCGGGAGAGGTATCTGCCTTAATAATGTATTCTTTGACCCCAAGGCTTTTAACGTGTGCGATATCTTCCTCTTGCCCCAAATTCGACATTACAAAAACCGGTGTTTTGTTGCTCGCTTTTTTTAGGTCCTCTAAAACACTAAAACCATCTCGTTTAGGCATCATAATGTCGATGAGCATCAAATCAAAATGTTCTTCTTTAAGAGTGGCAAGCGCTAAATCTCCGTTGTATACAACCTTCGTTTCAAATCCGGAACTGGTCAATTTTAAATTAAGAACGGTTGCTAAGGCTTTTTCATCTTCAACAATCAAAATCTTTTTCTTCTTATCCGCCATGCTTATTAGTATACCGCACAACTACTGGGGAAGTTGTGAATAAGTGTAGGTGGTATTGTCCTTATGTTTTAGAGATAGACAGATTAGATCAATATGGTTAGATGCAAATAGATCCTCGACCGTCTCCCTACCCCTTAATACGAAGTCTTGGTAAATTAACTTCTAAAGATTTCACACACTGATGGAACTCTTCTTCCATCATACACTCATACGCAGT
>JAYVXU010000026.1:0-5916 GCA_043784925.1 Candidatus Adlerbacteria bacterium | reverse complement strand
ACCGCGTATGAGTGTATGATGGAAGAAGAGTTCCATCAGTGTGTGAAATCTTTAGAAGTTAATTTACCAAGACTTCGTATTAAGGGGTAGGGAGACGTTCGCTTTACTAAATTTATTATGCAATAATTAACTAATTTTGCAAGCAAATTGATTCTATTCCGAAGATAGTTTGACTCCCGGGGGCAATTCCTGTACTATCTTACCAATTCCCGCAGAGAGCGGCCCGCCCGACTGGACGGGACGTTCGGGCGGGGTTTTCAATTGCAAACATGGCACGATCACTTAAAAAAGGACCATACGTTGACGAAAAGCTTCTCAAAAAGATTGAGGGCAAAAAACCACAGACAGCTGCGGTTATTAAGACATGGTCACGCCGTTCTCAAATAGCTCCTGAGATGGTTGGGTTTAAGTTTGGTGTCCATAATGGCAAAACTCATATAGAAGTGTTGGTGTCAGAGGATATGGTTGGCCACCGATTGGGCGAATTCTCTCCTACGAAGAAATTCGTTCGTCACGGAGGTAAAATGCAAAAAGAAATGGAGCAAAAAGCTAAACAAGCTGAAATTGCTTCTGCACAAGCGTCTAAAGCAGCTGCCGACACCGCGAAAAAGAAATAATACTATATGGAATCTGCTACCGCACAACTTAAGAATTACCGTCAGTCTCCACGTAAAGTCCGACTCGTTGCAGACTTGGTGCGTGGCAAAAATGTGGCTCATGCTATGGCGCTTCTTGCAACCCTCCCAAAGCGCGCCAGTGAGCCTATGGAGAAGCTACTTCGCTCTGCAGTAGCAAACTCAGGCGCGACAGCTGAAACTCTCTATGTCGACAAAATCGAAGTAAATGGCGGTATTATCTTTCGCCGTATGATGCCTCGCGCGCGTGGACGAGGTTCAATGATAAAAAAGAAAAGTAGTCATGTGACCGTAGCTTTACGTGAAGCGGGCCCCAGAAAAGCTAAAGTAGCCCCTAAAAAATAGTATGTCAAAAATTGTCCATCCATTTGCCCATAGGCTCGGTATACTACGCGACTGGCGACATCGCTGGTTTTCTGTAGGTCCTGCGTACCAAGAGAATCTTAAGGCAGACATACTCCTTCGACAGTATTTGGAAAAGGAGCTTCGTGGAATGTATATTGGCGGTATAGAAATTGAGCGCAATAAAAACCTCCGCGTTATAATTAAGACATCTCGCCCTGGTGTAATCATTGGTCGCTCAGGCGAAGGTTCGGTTAAACTTCGCAATAAAATCACCACTTTTCTTACTCGACAGAAGCTCTCTGTCCCTGAAATAAAACTTGATATTGAAGAGATACGCTCTCCTGAAAGTAATGCTGCAATTGTCGCCTATATGGTCGCAGAAGGTCTGGAAAAACGTCTTCCTTTCCGCCGTGTGCTCAAACAAACTATTGAAAAAGTCATGGCTAACCGCGACGTTAAAGGAGTTCGCATTTCTTTAGGCGGCATGCTCGGAGGTGGCTCTATGTCTCGCAAAGAAGAGCTCAAAAAAGGCCGTATCCCACTGCAAACCTTCCGATCTGACATCGACTACGCACGCGAGCGTGCAAACCTGCCTCTTGGCGTTATTGGCATCAAAGTATGGATCTATCGTGGCGAGGTCTTTGCTGAAAAAGGTAAGGACAAAAAGGACAAATAAAACCGCTTATGTTATTCCCGAAAAAAGTTAAATTTAGAAAATCTCAAACCTTCCGACGCAATGCAAAGCGTGACATGATCGCTTCGCGTGGAGTAACTATGGCTTTTGGAAGTCACGGACTCAAAGCGACAACCCACGCGCGAGTACGATCTAACCAAATCGAAAGCGCTCGAAAGGTTATAGCTCGTAATCTTGGTAAAACTGGTAAGAGCTGGATCCGTGTTTTTCCGGACAAACCATTTACTCAAAAACCACCTGAAGTGAAATTGGGTAAAGGTAAGGGCGACCCCGTTGGCTACGAAGTCGAAGTGTGGCCGGGCCGCATACTCTTTGAAGTGGACGGCGTTATTGATACTGTGGCTATTAAGGCTTTGGTTGCTGCTGCTAAAAAACTTCCTCTAAAAGCTAAAGTCGTGACCCGCGCACACTAATTAATTGTATGGCTACTAAAAAACAATCACATAAAGGAAAGGATGTAAGTGAGCTCCATGAGCTCGTACAAAAGAAGCGCGAAGAATTACGAAGCTTGCGTTTTTCGGCTGCAGGTAGTAAAAATCGTAATGTAAAGCTTACTCGAGAACTTCGAAAAGATGTGGCAAGGGCTTTGACTGAGGTCCGCTCACAACAAATAGCGAAGGAAAGCGCTCTAAACAACTAATATGGAATCAACAACCACACAACCAGCGCAAAAGGCTGTACATAAAAAAACTCTTCGTGGCACTGTTGTTTCGGATAAAATGCAGGACACTGCGGTTGTTGCCGTGCTCCGTTATGTAAAGCATCCAAAGTACAAGAAGTACATGAAGATTACCAAAAAGTATCACGTGCATAACCCTGGCAACAAAGCCAAGGAGGGTGAAGCTGTCACTATCCGTTCGTGCCGTCCACTGTCAAAAACAAAATCTTTCGAGATTATATTTAACTAACATGATTCAAGACCGCTCACTCGTTGTTGTTGCAGATAATTCAGGCGCCAAAATTGGACGCATTTTCAAGATCCCCGGCTCTTCGAGAAAGCGATATGCTGAAATAGGGGAGATAGTTATTTTGTCCGTACAGTCTGCAGAGCCCCGAAAAAACGTTAAGAAAAAAGACGTTCTCAAAGCCGTTGTTGTGCGCCAGCGAAAACCTTTTAAACGTAAAGATGGTTCCTATCTTCGATTTGATGAAAATGCTGTAGTTATTATCGAAGGTGTCGGCAAAAATAAGCAAGAGCCAAAAGCAGGTCGCATTTTCGGTCCTATACCTCGCGAACTCCAGGAGCTTGGCTACCAAACTATCATTTCTCGTGCGCCTGAAGTTGTATAAATCATATGAATACTCTCCATATTAAAAAAGGCGACACGGTAGTAGTCCTCTCAGGAAATGAGAAGGGTAAAACGGGTAAGGTTGTAAAAGTTTTTCCCAAAACTAATCTTGTCGTTGTCGAAGGGGTTGGTATGCGAAAGAAGCACCAAAAAGCTCGACGTGACGGTCAAAAGGGGCAAATAATTGACAAGCAACACCCAATAGCCGCTTCGAAGGTTATGACGACTGCCGCTCAAGAAAAACGCTCTGAAAAGCCAACAAAGGTAAAGAAGGCGGCGAGTAAGAAAAAAAATTAACAGAAAGAAGGTCTGGTCGAGTTTCAAGGGAGCAACTCGATATGATCCAGCAGGATCACATCACTTCGACAAAATCATATGGATAAATTACTTCAAGAACAACAAAAAACAACATTCGAAACCCTAAAGAGTAATCATGGGTGGTCTAATGTTATGCAAACTCCTCGAATAGAGAAGGTTGTTATTTCTGCTGGTATAGGGAAGCTTGGTAAGGATAAGCAAAAAATTGCTTTAATTGGAGACCGTCTTGGTAAAATTAGTGGCCAGAAAGTCGCTAAGCGTGGCGCTAAGAAGTCTATCGCTACTTTTAAAACTCGTATTGGCGACCATATCGGGTACCAGGTAACTTTGCGCGGTAAACGTGCAGAAGATTTTCTTAATCGCCTTATACATATCGCACTCCCTCGAACCAAGGACTTTAAAGGAATTTCAACGGGCAGTATAGACGCGATGGGCAACTACACTCTTGGTATTAAAGAACATTCAGTGTTTCCAGAAACAGCCGACGAGGAGCTCAAAGACGTGTTTGGTTTGGCGCTCACTATTGTGACCACAGCTAAAAATAAAAAAGAAGCTCACGATTACCTCTCCCACCTCGGGCTCCCTTTCAAGAAATAAGAAAAAAATAAACTCCGTACCAACTAAGGTGCGGAGTTTTTCGTTTTGAGTTACGCTTAGGCGCTTTTTTGAAGATCCAACTCTGTGGCTGGTTTTTTGATTACCACTGGCATACCGAGTAGGCCCAGAGCCGTGTATAACCACAATGTTCTTGGAGTGACACTTCCAAACTCCAAGCAGTGGGGAATAATGTCGGTGAGGCTGACTATTTTGTCAGCTTCTTGGGCAAAACTATGACCAGCCCTTAGGCTACGAGAAAAGTTGTGCGGCCAGCCCGTAACGGTAACATGGAGGGTCATATTCTTTTTAATCGCGCGCATTTTGAGCAGGGCAATAGCTCGAGCAAACGCACCGTCTCCAGTTACAAGGGTGATATACAGTGTTTGGTGAATATTTGGACGAGCATATTTGTTACACCATTCTTCAAATTGGAAGAACATGTCGGACGTCAAATGGACGTCAATATCACCAATTTGGTCAAGAAGTGTGTCAAAATCGGCAGCAGAGGCATCTGCTATAGTTGTATTAATGGACTGCACCTTATATTTGATATTCCTCAAATACAAAGTCTTGTGAGACACTGACAGTGCACTGCCACGTAGTTTTTCAAAGAGCATATGCCAGTTAACTAACTGTGCTGGAAAGAGTTCTAACCTATCACACGTCAGGATCACTGTTGACTCTGGACATGACCTCAATGGCAGAGCAACTGGCGCCCATCGCGCACCCGATGACGCCAGAGCAAAGCTGCGCGCGTTCGCGCAGCGGGTGGTGGAAGACCTGAAGACTAACCCGTGGATACTCCGTCACGACATGACGGAGTGGTTTGAATCCACATGTCAACCCGCCATACTCGACCAAGATATTGGAGCATCAATCCGCGACAATTGGAGCTTCGTTGAAAAGGGCACTTTCCCGTTCGCGTATGCGTTCGCAAGATGCAGCGAGAGGCTGGTGGGCTCAAAAGACTCCCAACAGATTATGTGGAACTTCTGCAGCTGGCACGCGGAGGATACAACGGAGCGCCCCGCATATCGGGTCGCACTATGATGTCCGAAGTGCGTGGCAGCCGGGGATATGAAGAAGATCCTCGCCACCCTGCAGAGGATATTGTGCAGCAGATGGCGACAGACGCTGTCCTGGCCGCAATAGTGGACTGCGTCCGGGAAATGTACAAAACCACCGAGGCAAAGGTGCTTCAAAACGCCTAAGCCCATCAACCATTACAGCCGCATCGATTCGAAAGAGTCGGTGCGGTTTTTCATTTACATATTTTAGAAAATAAAAAAGCTTCCGATGGAGCGGAAGCTTGAATGGTAAAGGCCAGAAAGAACTCCTTTCAGTTGATTGGGGAGGATAGAAAGAGTTAGTTATTTGAGCGCCTCCATTGTTACAAGAGTGTAACCTTGCGGGATAAATCCTAAGATAGCTGCCCCTGCTGGAGAGAGGTCAACTTTCTTTTTCGGGTTTCCTCGAGCATCAAGCCATCTTTTGCATGGCATTCTGTCTCGAGCCACGACGTCCAAAACCCTATTGTTTGAGAGATTGGTGACACGTATTCTTGTCCCCAAGGGAATTCTGCTACATGGGGGTATGGCAATGGTGCTTGAGTCGCTCGGGTTAAACATTGCACCGTTAGCCATCGTATCTCCCGGTAGGTTATAGAAGGTTGCTATATGCACTTCTCTTGGCACCAACTCGGCCGCCCTGAGAGGGTATGCCAAAGTGGTGAAGCCCAAAAGTACTGCACAGCAAAACACTCGTATCATCAACTAGTTCCCTGAAGTGAAGGGGTTTATATACATCCATCAATAAGTCGACGGAGGCGTATAAGCTCCCACCTTTTGACTATACCATAAAATAAAAGCTCAGACTTGGGCTATTTCAAAGAATTGATCAGGTAGCACATTTGACTTATGGGCTGGGGTCGAGTATATTCTTTTGAGCCCTAGGGAGGGCTCGTTTTTGTAAAGAATCGCAATCAATGGCAAAAAAATCAACGGTAGCACGGTCAAATCGCCCCCCGAAGTTTGCTTCT
>JAYVXU010000025.1:0-91224 GCA_043784925.1 Candidatus Adlerbacteria bacterium | reverse complement strand
AATAGAACACCACCAAATATCACCGGTCTTAAAAAGAAATCGTATATCTCTTTCTTCTAGTCCTTTTTTATCTTTATTCCATGTGTCAAAATCTTTTTCCATGTTATTTTGTGATCCCCAATTCCTTCAAATACTCGACCATCTGCTTTTCCAGCTTTTGGAGTTCTGGCTCGAGCGCTGCAAGCTCTTTGAGGTTTGCTTTGATGTCCACGGGGGCTTCTTCCTCGAAGGTATCGACGTAGCGGGTGATGTTGAGGTTGAAGTCGTTTTCCTCGATCTCTTTCATCCCGACCTTGCGTGAGAACTTCTCTATATTCTTGCGCTTTTTATAGGTGTCGAAGATTTTGGAGATATGTTCCTCGGTCAAAATATTCTGGGCCTTGTTTTGCTTGAATTCTTTTGACGCTTCAATAAAAAGCACATCTTTTTTGCTCTCGTTCGCTCCTCCTTTCTCGCGTGAGCGGTCTATGACGAGAATGGCAACGGGGATGCCGGTCGTCTGAAAAAGCCCGGCTGGCAAGCCTATGACCGTATCGATGATATTTTCTTTGAGTAGTTGCTCACGAATCTTACCCTCGGCACCACCTCGAAAGAGTACGCCGTGCGGCACGATGACCGCCACCCTGCCGGTCTTGGGCTTCGCAGTTTCAACCATGTGAGTGATGAAAGCGAAGTCGCCCTTGTCCTTTGGGGGCACGCCACGCCAAAAGCGATTATATTTGTCTGAATCGGCGTGCTCAGCCCCCCATTTCTTGAGCGAAAACGGCGGGTTGGCGACCACCACGTCGAAATGCATGAGGTTGTCGTTTTCTACCAAGAGCGGATTATTAAGCGTATCGCCCCACTCGAGTTGCGCAGAGTCTTTGCCGTGAAGGAACATGTTCATGCGTGCGAGTTGGTAGGTTGCACCTGTGCTCTCTTGCCCATACAGGGCATAGTTCAGAGATCCTAGCTTTTCTACTTCCTCGCCAGCAAGCAAGAGGAGGCCACCAGAGCCACAAGCTGGGTCGCAGATGCGCGCACCTTCCTTGGGTTCGGCGAGCATAGCCACGAGCTTTGCGACGTTTCGTACCGTAAAAAATTCCCCAGCTTTTTTACCCGCGTCCGCACCAAACTTCTCTATCATGTACATGTATGCATTGCCTATCACATCGTCACCAACCTCCGAGAGGTCTATCTTGGCAAAGTCTTGCATGAGGTTGCGCAACATTTTATTGCGCTCAGGGAGTTTCCCCAGAATCGCTTCAGCATTGAAGTCGACATAGAAAACCCCTTCGAGCTTGTCCTTGTTATCATCTTCAATCAAATGGAGTGCTTTATTGATTTCTTCGCCAAGGTTATCTTCCTCTATCTTGCTGTAGATATAGTCAAAGGACGCTTTGGGCGGGATATAGAAGCGATCGAGCCGCATCTTCTCTTGCACGCGTCTTTCATCACCGGAAAACCGCTTTCGAAACTCCTCCTCCCGCTGTTTTGATTTATCGCTCAGATACTTGAGAAAGAGCATTGGCAATACATAGTTCATGTAGTCAGCACCGTTTAACTGGCTACGTGAAGAGTCTGCTGCCGACCACAGCGTGTTGTTGAGGTCTTCCTGTGTGTATTTTTTGTGAGTAGTCATGTGATTTTGCAAAATTATGTCGCGCTATTGTCTATTGAAGCGCAACGTGTATGTAGCAGTTAGGCTTTTAAAAGTCGCGTTGATAATGTTTTGTTTAATTTCACTTTGGCGCTCAATGATCCTCTCTTGCTTTTGGATGTTTATATAAAGCTGCACTATATTTTCTTGCTTTTCTAGAGAGGGCAACGGAATCCGCACCGCTTCAAGATCTCGTTTAAGGATGGTCTGAATTGTTGAACCTCTTGCATAAGCACTGAGTGCTGATTGACCAAGTTGTGAATTTACATAAAGGACCAAATACTCAGGGAGTACAGTCGACAGGGGGCGTGGACGTATGATGGTTACAGATGATGTAGCAATGACCGGCTTATGGTAGCCTTTAAAAACTGCTGCTTTCATCCCGCTTAGCGCGCTACTTCGCGCCACCAGCACCACATCTCCTTCCTGAAGGATTGAGACGGCGCGCGGAGGCATGGTGGATATACTCTTCAAATGATCAGTGCCGATATCTAGAGATTGACCGCCTATATTTGACGCTTGCAGTATTGCAACTGACCCATACATGTCCTCTACTATAGGCCCACGGAAACTATGCCCGGATATAATTTCGCTGATTTCAGCAATAGTTTTTATATCCATGCCGCAATTCTACTGCGTAAAAACAATCATAGCAACAAAAAAACCACTAAGAAATAGAAAGTGGTCTTTGTCTACGCACATAATCGTGAATAGACGGCTAATATCGAGGGTTATTCACGAAAATGGTATCACTAATCGTGAACGGGTCAGGGATTCTGCCACACAGAAGCATGACCGTTGTGGGTAAGAATGAGATGCCATATCAAGCTAATCCCCAAAAGCTTCCCTGCTTCTTTGAGTCTGGCGGTTACAGCAAAGTCTTCGGGCGACGGTTCGGGGCTGCCCGAAGGGTGGTTATGGGCGACAATAACCGCTGTGGCGTTATGCTCGAGCGCTGGCGCAAAGACATCGCGGGGGTGCACTATCGATGCATTAACTGTACCTATGGAAATATTTTCTCTATGCACGAGCTCGTTGCGGGCGTTGAGATAGAGCGCAACGAAATGCTCTTTTTTAAGGTCGCGTATGTCATGCAGCTGGGCCACAGCTTGCTCAGTAGTTTCTATAATTGGCCGACCACTTTTTTGTGCCCCCGATGCGCGGCGGGTTAATTCAAACGAAGCGAGAAGTGTACACGCCTTGCCGGAGTCCACTCCATTAACCGCTTTTAAATCTTCGAAAGTAATATCGAGCAGTTTTGCCTTAGGATATTTTGCGAGTATCCCCTCTGCAATATCTAGCGCGCTCTTCCCTGCTCGCCCAGTGCGCAATAAAATCGCGAGCAACTCTTTATCAGTCAAATTTTGAACGCCTTTTGCAATAAGTTTTTCTCGAGGTCGCTCATGGAGCGGCATTTCCTTTATAGACATACGCCACCACACTACCACCTATACTCTAAAGCGCTACCACTACGATACAGCTTTTACACCAACAATTGCTTCACGTCTTGCCAGGTGAGTTTTTGGAAGAGGTCGCGGCTTTCGCCCACGAGCGCACCGAACAATTGAGCCTTCCTTTCTTGCAATAACCCAATTTTTTCCTCAATGGTGCCTTTAGTGCGAAGACGATAGACGTTGATAGATTTGGTTTGCCCAATACGATGGGCGCGGTCGACCGCTTGACGCTCGACTTGCGGATTCCACCACGGGTCAAAAATAATGACCGCGTCAGCCGCCGTTAAATTTAAACCTGTCCCTCCCGCTTTCGTACTAATTAAAAACACTGTTTTGGCTTTATCGTGCGTGAATTCATCAACAACTGCCCCGCGCTTTTGCGTCTTACCGGAGAGGTAACTGTAGCCAATTTTTTCTTTTTTGAAAGCGTCAGCCAAAATATCGAGCATGCTGGTGAATTGGCTAAAAATGAGCACCTTACGCTTTTGGTCAGAAAACGAACGCACCAACTCCAAACAGGTGTCGAGTTTGACCGACGGGTACTCCTTCCCCTTCCTCTGGGGCATGACCAGCGCAGGGTGATTGCAAATTTGGCGAAGTTTCGTGAGCCCCGCCAAGATGTGTATGTGCGACTGTGCAAACCCTTTTTTAGTGACTGTTGCCTGTAGGTCATCTCTCACTTGCGCTAACACTGCTTGATATAAAATATTTTGGTCGTCAGACAAAGTGCACTCGAGTATTTGCTCGACTTTGGGCGGCAATTCCAGGAGCACTTCGTCTTTGGTACGCCGAAGCATAAACCCGCTCACCCGCGACTTTAAATTTTGTAGCGCTTCTTGGTCTGAGCGCCGCATAATAGGGTTGCTAAAATATTTTTGAAAGTGCGCATGGTGCCCCAAAAACCCGGGCATCAAAAAATCAAAAATAGACCATAACTCTTCGACCTTATTTTCCATCGGCGTGCCGGTGAGCGCGAGCCGATAGTCTGACGGCACCTTTTTAACTGCGTGTGCGTTTTTGGTGCGTGGATTTTTTATATACTGGGCTTCGTCGAGCACACAATAGAGAAACGGCTTTTTAATTTTTTCATACTGCAAAATGTCGCGCTGCACTGCAGGGTACGAGGTGACCGCGAGGTCAAAGGACTTTAGGCTCGCAATTTTCTGAAGACGCTCACTCTCGCTTCCTTCTATCACCACCACTTTTAGATGTGGCGCAAACGTCTTGACCTCAGCCTCCCAATTTGAAAGCAGTGTTTTTGGCGCCACCACCAGTGAGGTGCGACCCTTTTGTGCATGCATCGACAACATGGCGATGGTTTGGATGGTCTTGCCTAACCCCATGTCGTCGGCCAAAATCCCCGCGAAGCGATATTGTCGCAGATAGTGCATCCAGTGCACCCCTTCGCTTTGATAGGCCCGTAGTGTTTTTGAAAAGGGCGCAGGAATTCTCACCGGTTTGACCGCCTTACCAGAAGAAGTCTCTGTAAAGAATTTCGAAAAACTTTTTGAAATTTGCGTCGTATAATGCTTCGACGACTGTGCCATGGCAGAAAGTGCAGGCGCATGGAATGCTTTCCCCTCGTAGGTGCCACCCTTTCCTTTTTTAAAATGCGCCAACAACTCAAGCAATCGGGTGATGGTTTCGGGGTTGGTTATTTTGAACAAACGGCCATCCTTTGTTTTAAGAAGCGACCCTCCTTCTTTAAGATATGCTTCGATGTCTGACAGTTGCACTCGCTCTTCCCCGCAATAGAGCTCTAGGTCAAATGCCAACCAGTCTTGCTGGAGGCTTCCTTGTATATCAAAATTGGCACGAAATTCAGTGCGCTGTATGTCGGGCACGTCGTGCACATAGCGAATCTCAAACGGCAATTTTTGAAGCTCGGGCAAAAAGTCTAGGGTCCACTTTTCGATTTGTTTGTCTCCTTTATATACCGCACGGCTCCGGCGCGTGAGCCCCAACTTCTCTCCAGTTTTTTCGCCCAAGTTAAACATCTTAACTTCCAACCCATGGTCGGTATGTGCATAGTGCACTTCACCCTCTTGCACTCGTACCACTGTGCTTATACCGCCAAATGCAGTACCGTTTCGTCGCATCAAATCTTTTCTTTTATTACTCGAGCGATACAGAATGTCTGACACCGGCAACACAACCGCTCCGTAGTCGACCGACGGAAGTACTGCAAGGGTTGACTGCGAAGAATCGTAGTCAACAACAATAACCGGTTTAGCCTCATGTTTAACCACACCATAGCGCTTAGGGAGTGTGGAGGTAAGTGCGCAATGCGTCTCGAGATCATGACTGATACTATTCAAGTGCACATACTCGTCTTCGCTCAATTCAGTGCAAGAGCGCAACTCGGCTTTTTTGCCAAACCTATCAAACCCATATCCATACATGTCCATTTGTCCCTGCTGCAGTGCGCGCGCCACTATGCGTGCCGTGGCGAAAGTGAGCGGCAGCACCCGCACTGTCTTTTTGTATACCACAACAAGCCCACCGTCGCTGCCGTGTGAAAACACACCTTTCATGTTCAAAAATTGAGGCAGCTCAAGCTCAATCACACTACATATATACTTTTCGCGAAACATAGTATCATCAAAAGTTTTTTGAAGTAGTTTGAGCACGACTTCAAATCGCTCAGACTCTTGCCACTCATATTGGACAAACGCGCCCCGCACAAGCTCACTTTGCACCAGGCACACATGGGCCCTGTGAGCGGCAACTACAACAGCCGCGATGTCGTATGGATCGTCAGAGGTATATTCTTCTTGGGTACTTTCGCCAAGAGTGGACATCAGCTCCAGAAGCGCACGCTCATCATCACTCAGGTGCGTTTCTTGTCGAAGGAGCGATTTTGGCGCAAGAGAAACTTCTTGGTGCCAACTCATATACCGTCGCGCATCACTGCGTACAAAATAGGGCCGGTCGAGCACTCCACCGTGTCGAGGACGTAGCACTAAATTATATTTTTCGGTAAATGTTTTTTGTGGCGCAGCTTTTTTTGGTGGTTGTGATACAGCTTTGATTGGTATGGGCACCGGGATAGCGGCAAAAGATGATTTTGCAAACGCAGCGACACTTAATTCTTGCAAAGCATTTTCTGAAAGTAAGTTGCTGTCTATACCAAGTTTGGCAAGGAGGTCACGAACATCTTCAGGAGCAAGCACCTGCCCGCTTTGTATCGATTGCGGCTGCACAGGAGGAAGCGACTGCGGTTGCGGCTGAGGGGGCGTGGGCTCCCAGAGCGAAGGCGAAAAAAAGTTGGGAGGAGGTGCAATTTGCCGTGCGGGATCAAAGGCATTTTTTTGATTTTCTAAAAATACAAGCCCTAGTGCCACAATGTGTTTGCAGATGTCTCCCGAGTCGGCATACGGGCACGAACACTCAAAGTTGGTTATTTGTTTTGCTTTCAAATTCACCAAAAGCAAAACCTCATACTCCCTTGAACCATACACCACCCCCTCAACACGAATATATTCGCCCCCGCCGCTGTGCGACGTCACTAAGGCTCGGCCCTCTTTTGCATATTTCGACCCGCGAGAAAACACATCAAAACCACAATAAGCCTCAAGTATTTGGCGCACCAAAGCACCATCGGCCGCTGTCATACACTCATCCTATGGCACCCCCGCCCCACATGCAACACACCAAAAAAGGTCGTACAGTTGTGAGAAATGGTGTCAGGTACCTTTCTTTGCTACGTGCTCGTACCTGCTGGAGCCAGTGTCGAGAGATGATGCTGCGGTTGTTTGTACACAATGTGATGATTGTGCGTACCTAGGTGTTTTCTACAGAGCATGACTGTCCCCATATTCCAGGTGGTTTTTTGTTTTAAATTAAAAAGCGGAGTTAGGCTGTAATTCATGTGATAGAGGTATACTGAAGCCATGGCAAAAGAAAATCAAGAAGAGTTCAGTTTAAATGGAGAAGAGCTTTTAAAGAAAGTTAAAGAACTCATACAGGCGGGAAATGCCCGCCGCATTATCATAAAGAATGAGGAGGGAAAATCGCTTATAGAAATACCCCTTACCATCGGCACAATAGGAGCTGTTTTACTTCCTGTACTTGCAGCGGTCGGGGCAATAGCGGCACTCGTGACTAAATGCACTATTGTGGTAGTCAAAAAGGATTCTGAGACCGCCTAAAAATTTATATGAATCCGCATGTCATCCTCGGTATTCTTCTTTTTGTCGAATCCGCTGCATTGCACTTATGCGCCATACGCTGTCAGAGCACAGTATGACGAAATCACCCTTTAAGTTTTTTGTTTTGGTCTATGTTCTCTCTATTCCGTTCTTGCTGGTCGGCACTTTGACACATATCCAACTGCTACCTGGCATCCCATTGGCCGGGCTCGCAGTTATCTGCCCAGTGATCGCGGCTGCTTTTTTTGCTTACCGAGAACAAAGGCTTACAGGCGTGAAGGAGCTTCTACAGAGATCCTTCGACTTCAAGCCAGTCAAAAACAATATTTGGTATATATCGACTATCCTTATCCCTCTCGGTATAAGTTTCTTAATGTTTTTTGTAATGCGTCTCTCGGGGGCGTCGGTACCAATTCCGTCGTTATCGATTGTAACCACGCTCGTACTTTATATTATGTTCTTCGTCTTTACTCTCGGCGAGGAATTGGGATGGACAGGATACGCGATTGATCCGTTGCAGCAGCGTTTTGGGGCACTCGGCGGGGCACTTGTCCTCGGAACATTCTGGGCGGTATGGCATTGGCTGCCGCTTTTGGAAGTACCTCGATCGCTTTGGTTCATCGCGTGGTGGTCTCTTGGCACGGTGTCAACTCGAGTCATCATGACCTGGATTTATAACAACACAGGCAAGAGCGTCTTTGTCGCAGCTCTCTATCACGCGATGATAAATCTCGCGTGGCAGCTCTTTCCAATAAGTGGCTCATATTACGATATGCGCATAGCAGGTTTGATCACTGCGGCTGTGGCAGTAGTCGTGGTGGTCTTATGGGGTCCGCAAACATTGGCTCGGTTCAACTTCACAAAACAGAAACTAATAAAGAAAGTTGTTACTAGCTTGATACTTGGGGTTGGTGTACTCGGAGTGATGCTTTCCGTTTTGTTATCGACAGTGCTCCCTGCGTTCCGCTTTCCAAAACCAACGGGGCCATACGCGATTGGCACCGTAACCTATCACTGGGTCGATGCGACTCGTCCGGAACTTTTCACAACCGACGCTAACGACCATCGCGAACTTATGGTGCAAGTTTGGTATCCCGCAACGTATGACTCGTCACAACCCCGTGCTCTGTACATACAAGATGCCGACGTTGTTACTGCAGCTTTAGCACAGTTGCACAGTCTGCCAAATTTTGCATTAACACAACTTAAATACGTTACTACGCATACTGCTGAGTCTGTACCGGTAGCAAATAATAAACAGAGCTACCCGGTGCTCATTTTTCTAGAAGGACTCACTGGCTATCGTCAGATGAATACCTTTCAGGTTGAGGAGATGGTCTCACATGGCTACATCGTCGTGGGACTAGATCAACCCGGCGCTGCCGCATCGGTGGTTTTTCCAGATGGACATCAAATAGTTGTACCACCAGTGGATAATGTGATGCAACCTTTGATCCATCAGAGTTTCAGTCCAGCTGAGACAATACCGCAGCTGAACGGTCGGGCAATGCCGATTGGTATCATCCCGTATTTTGTGCAGGATGTCAGCTTCACGCTTGATCAGCTAGCTTCTATAAACATAACTGACCCGAAAAATATCCTGACCGGTAAACTAGATCTACAGCATACTGGGGTGTTTGGAATGTCACTCGGCGGTACGGTTAGCGCCGAGGCCTGCTTGAAAGACCCCCGCCTCAAGGCCTGCTTGATTGAGGATGTTGCCATGACCGCCAATGTGGTCCAGAAGTACCTGCAGCAGCCAAGTATGTTCATTACACGACCTGTCGCCACAATGCGGCTCGAAAGACAAACAGCTGGTGGCTGGGCAGAGAAGGATATCGAGCAAACCCAGACAACTATGCGCTCAGTGTATGATAGTTTGCCAGGAGATGGCTACTTCGTGCAGGTACCTGGAATGTTCCATATTGATTTAACTGACCTCGACCTGCTATCACCGTTTTTGCCAATTATTGGGATCAGTGGACCGATAGGTGCAGAGCGTGCGCATACTATAGTTAATGCGTACTCGGTGGCATTCTTCGACAAAGAATTAATGGGATCTACGACAATATTGCTTGATGGACATACAAAACAATTTCCCGAAGTGATCTTCGGTGCACATAAGCCTTAAATTTGAGGAAATGGGGGCGGTTCACGGTCACCATATTTTCATAAGTATTAATATATAGTATGTTTTTGTTCCTTGTGTGCGGGATATATTTCGTCATACGATTAAACCGCGTAGTTACCGATAACTTATACGACCCGAAAAATATTAAGCCGTTTGATACATTTTGTATTACGGGGACACTGCCCGCGTCTGCTATACTAATAAAAGTATGAAGAAAATTAAACAACGTGGCCCTCAGCCATTATTATCCTCTCTATTATTACCTTCGGTATTTATGCGGTCTACTGGCTATTTGCAACAACAGAAGAAATAAATAGCTTGGGTGCAAAAATACCCACAGCATGGCTTGTTATAATTCCCCTAGTAAATATTTATTTTTTATATCGCTACTCGGAAGGTTTTTCTATGTTTGTAAAAAAGGACAATAACCCGATTCTTTGGTTCCTTTTGTATGTGGTTATTGCCCCTGTTGCGATGATCCTTATTCAAATTGAACTTAATAAGTGCGCGTCGACCCGTACTCAAATTTCCTAGGCTAAGTAAAAATTGCGCTCACGATAAGCCAGAGATTGAGCCCGACAAGGCACACAGCAATGATAGATGAGAGCACGGTGAGCCAAAGCGAATTTGTAAATTCTCCCATGTACTTTTTCTTGCTCGTAAAATAAACAAGAGGAATAACCGCGAACGGCAATTGAATACTTAGGATAACTTGGCTCAATATAAGCAACCTCCCTGTTCCACTTTCGCCATAATAGATTGCGACCATGATGGCTGGCACTATCGCCAAAAGGCGCGTTATCAATCGACGTATCCAAGGTTTAAGTGTGATATGTAAGAATCCCTCCATTATGATTTGTCCCGCAAGCGTACCGGTGAGCGTAGAGTTTTGTCCCGAAGCTAACAGAGCCACCGCAAATACAACACCTGCCGCACCAAACCCCAAAAGAGGCGCGAGCAACCGGAACGCTTCGCTAATGTCACTTACATTTTGATGTCCAGAAAAATGAAAGACTGATGCAGCGACAATTAATATTGCTGCGTTTACAAAAAAGGCGAGTGAGAGTGCTATCGTGGAATCCAGTGTCGAGAAAAATATAGCCTCTTTTTTTCCTGCAGAATCCTTGCCATGTTCACGAGTTTTTACAATAGATGAATGTAGATACAAGTTGTGCGGCATCACTGTGGCACCAATGATGCCGAGTGCTATATACAGCATGTTTGGGTTTGTAAATATCTTTGTAGAAGGGATAAATCCTGCTAAAAGCGGCACCACTGCCGGATTCGCCATAAACACTTCGACAACAAAACAAGCAAAAATGGTAGCGATCAAAGTTATGACCAATGCCTCTAAATACCTGAATCCTTTGTTTTGTAAAAGGAGTAATAGTAAAACGTCGAGTGCAGTGATTACAATGCCGAATACAAGCGGGATATGAAACAATAATTGTAGTGCAATAGCAGAGCCTATAACCTCGGCGATGTCGCACGCAATGATCATGAGTTCGGCGGAAAGCCAAAGTAAAATACGAAGCGGTTTAGGAAATCCGTGTGATATTTGTGCAAGATCGAGCCCTGTCACCACACCCAATTTTGCTGCCAGATGCTGCAAAAGCATTGCTATCAAGTTGGAGAGCAATACGACAAACAAAAGTGCGTACCCAAACTGTGCACCTCCTGCAAGATCTGTCGCCCAATTGCCAGGGTCCATGTATCCAACCGCAACTAAATATCCGGGTCCGGAAAAAGCAAAAAGTTTAGCAAGAAAACTCCCTCGCAGGGGTACGGGTATTTTTTTTGCAAGTCCAAAGTTGTCATTGTTCATATTTTTTATAAAGGAGGGATAGGTTTGCCGTGAGAGTCGTAGAGCGGATTGCCAAGAAAGGACCCTAGTTTTTTGATCACCTCGTCGCTCATCGCGTGCTCAAGTTTGTGAGCTTCTGCATGAACTTTGTTTTTAGGAATGTGCAATACGTCGTGCAAAAAAACTTCTATCATACGGTGCTTGTGCGTTAGTTTTTTTGCAGCGGTAAATCCACGCTTAGTAAATGCAAGCTGTGATGATTCTTTGCGTACCAAATATCCTTGCGCAATTAGTTCTTGAATGCGCTCGGTAACAGTCGAGCGACTGAGGCCAAGTCTATCTGCGACGTTAACCAGCTTTATTGAATGGTCATTTTTTTCTTGTATAAGAAAAATTGCACGCAAATAATCTTCTTTAACCGACGTCAAAGTATTTGTTCGCATATGCGAACAATATAGCATGTGAAAAACCTTTGCAATATAGACTATATGGTTTTAATGTCTCATTCTCAAAACAGGAACACCTTTTAATGTAGGTCGAATTAGTTGGGCGCAAAAATTCTTTCAGATTATACAACCAAAAAGACAGCCATTCTTGACTGTCTTTTTGTAAAGCTTTTTTCTTTTACTTACATGTTCATCGACATGCACTCGAGCACATCGACTGACGCACCAGGGATTTGAAGGTGTGGGCTGTTTTTAAAAAATTCAGTTGCGGCATCGTGAGACTCTGCTTCTACTATTGAATACCCGCAGACGTCGTTTTTAGTATCTGACACTCCCTCAGGAGTCACTTTTTTATTATGACCAAGAGGAGTTCCCAACTCTACCATCGACGACCCTAAGCCCTTTGCCCAACCCATCCACGCTTCCATGCCTTTTTTCCTATCTTCAGGTGATGAATTTTTCATCATTTGCTCCATTGCGGAAACAGGGGCGAGATACAGTGCTATATATTTTTTCATATATTGTTTTTGTTATTGTAATAAATATCTATTATTTTCGAATCTAGCTATACAACGCTTCGAGCTTCTTAAAGCTGCTTGTCCAACCGTCTTCATGCCCTTTTTTCGCTTCTTCACTAGTAAAACCAGAGTGTGTGAAGGTCATTTCTGTTTTTGTACCTTTGGGCTTAAGCTCCACCGTCACTAGAGTTTCATGTCCAAGCGTGTCGTCCTTCCCACCCTCTTCCCACTGCCAAGTAAAGACAAGTCGAGTAGGCTTTTCAATTGTCTTAAACTGCCCACGCAAACTATGGTCCTTTCCATCCGGCGACTTCATAGTAAGGCGATATTCGCCTCCTTCACGCAGATCATGCAAATGTATAACATTTGTAAACCCTTCGGGGCCATGCCAACGGGCCAACTCTTCGGGATTAGTCCACGCTTCAAACACTTCTTCCGGAGAAGCATTAAATGTGCGTGTGGTCGTGAATCCAATTTCAGCCATAGCTTATTTCTTTTTATTATGAGTAAAGTGTTTTTCGAGCCTATCAAAACTCTTGTCCCAAAATGACTGTTGCACCATGAGCCAGCCCACCACTTCTTCAAAAGCTTGGGGATTGAGCGTGCAATACTGCACGCGCCCAAGCTTTGCGCGAGTGATCAAACCGCACTCTTCAAGCACTTGCGTATGCTTGAGCGCAGCAGGAAGAGAGATTGCAAATGGCTCTGCCATCAGAGAGATTGACATACTCCCCTGCCGAGCCAACTTCTCGACCATTTGCCTGCGTATTGGTTGCCCTAAAGCCGCAAAAATTTCCTCTGTCCTATACTTAACCACATTGTTAAGTATATTTCTATTGGATCCTTCTGTCAAACATAGCGAATAAGCACCCAACTCCAGAGTTTAAGTTTTGTATAAAACATTGAAAGGATTAGCTCTGTCCTACATCTTTTCAATCAAAATAACGCAAACTTGACGCATCCTAAAACACATAAGTATCTTTTATTTTTTGGGTGGGTATTTTTCTAGAAAATATAAAATAACGGGGCTTTCTGTATCTATAGGTTCTCTTAGATCAGTACTCACTCCACCATCAGGTAAGCTTATAATTTTTGATTGTTGCACACCTATGGTCGTAATGAGTTTTTTAGGATACCAACCTAAACTATTTAAAACCAAATTTCTTTTCTCCTCTGGATACCAGAGAACTTCGTTATCCGTCTCGGTTTTAAAACGAAAAATCTTATATCCATGTAACTGCTTTTCAATGAATGACTTATTTATATGCGAATTATAATCGTCCAAACTCTTGAAGTTTGAAAGGAAATCAACAGTCATTTCTTTATCACTCCGAGGATTTTTATACCTTGCAATAATTTCTCTTTCGCACAACACCGCAAGCGACTCATCTACTGTACCCTGGCTATATTTATCAAAACACCCTTCATATATTTGAATTATGTCTGAATTTTTGAGAGATACTTGGAGCACAAAGTCACCAACTTGCTTGGGCAAACTGAGCCTGATTCTTTTTAAGTCCCTCTCATTTCTTACTTGAGGACTATAGAACCTATCGTATATAGGGAAATCTTGCGTTAAAAAATAAGCTGTAAATAAAATAAAGGAGAGTCCAATTAGGAAAGAAAGGGTGTACAAAACTTTTTTCATGAGTTTAAGTTTAACACGCAGCGGAGGTTCTAGACCAAATATAGCTATCAAAAGATTTTTTGACTATACTATAACCGTATAAACAAATAGTGCACAAACATCTTCCTTCGATATTTTACTAAAATGTTTAAATAGTTTCGTATTAAAAATAAACCCACACTATGTTTATAAAACTTTACGCTATAGCACTTCCAGTTTTTTTTGCCATCGATATGCTTTGGCTTGGTCTCATTGCAAAGAATTTTTATCGGGCCCAAATTGGCGGCTTAATGAAAGCGGATATAAATTGGGCGGCAGCAATTATTTTTTATCTGATTTTTATCTCGGGATTGGTCGTGTTTGTTATTACTCCTGCTGTCGAAAAAGGTTCGTGGACGCACGCTCTACTTTTTGGTGCCCTATTCGGTTTGGTGTGTTACGCAACCTATGACCTTACTAATTTAGCGGTTGCCCGGGATTGGCCTTTGTTGGTCACCCTTGTTGATTTGATATGGGGAGCAGTATTAGCCGCATCCGTGTCGACCATCACATATTTTATTATGAGTAAAATTGGATGATGCAGTATTACCTCACACTCGCAGAAAACTACGACCGATCTTATAGATCTTGCCGAAAATGCAGGAGGCACATTTTATCTACATTATCAGCTGTACTATTCACAAGAACAATTACACAAGGCATACCCCGAAGTTGATGCTTTTTTTGCTGCAAAAAAGAAATACGACCCCTCAGAAATTTTTGTGAATACCTGGTACGAAAAGTATTCTAAATAATTTTTAAACTTTTTTACATCACTCTGGAGTCATAGGCCCAGTGGAGGAGGGTTTGTCTTTGGCCAGGTCGGCAGAATAGGTCGCCCGTGCGGCAATTATTTTTAATTTGAGCTATGTGTCTTCGCATGGCGACCCACCGTTTAATTTGCCTCTCATCATCTTCTGTTCGGCGTCCTAAGTAGTACCTGCAGTACCACTCAAACCACCCCCGTGGATCTTGCGGGTGTATCCAACCCTTCGCTTGCCACACCGCTAGCGATTGACTCGCATGCACCTTGAAATAATTGAGTTCCTTATGCCGCTTTCCATCGGGTGACAATTTTGCGTTTTTAAACCAGTCTTGGGGAAATTCTTTAGGCTTATCCCCAAAATATACTCCACCAAAAACCCCGAGTTCAAGCGTTTCTTTTGGAGTAAGTTCCGGTGTGAAGCGTGGGTCAAACGCATTTTTAGTTTTTATTTTTTGAAGCATCTAAAAGTCTTGTGCGTTTTGAAAGGCTTCTTCTAAAGTTTTAATATTAAATTTTTTCATCTTAAGGAATGCTTGAGTAACTCTCCCTCTTTGCTCTGATGTGCCCTTGGTCATCATTTCCCTCAGTACAGTAGGGACAATTTGCCACGAAACACCAAACTGGTCTTTGAGCCAACCACATTGCTCTGCCTCCGGCACTGCAGATAATTTCTCCCAATACCTATCAATTTCTTCTTGGGTGTCACAGGTGACAACCATAGACACAGCTTCATTAAAGATAAATTCGTGCTTTCCAGAGCTATCCATGGCCATGAAATTTTGTCCGGCTAATATAAAGCGCGCATGCTTCAAAAATCCTTCAGTATCCCCTTCTCCTTTTTCGTAAGGCACGAGCATTTCTATTTTTGAATTAGGGAAAATATTTGTATACACTTCAATTGCCTCTTTTGCTTTGCCCGCTTGCGCCTGCGTAAACATGAACATAGGAGTAATTTTCTGCTCGAGTTTGTGGGGCCCGCTCATGGACAGTTGCCATGACAAACCATATTTATCTTGAAGCCAACCGTATTTTTGAGCCCATGGATAAGTGTCGTATGGCATCAAAATCTTGCCTCCATCGCTAAGCTTATTCCAAACCTCTTCAATTTCAGACTCCTGGTTAAATACAACAAACAAGGAGATTGAAGGGTTGAGTGTAAAATAAGGCCCCGCACTTATAGCCATAAAATTTTGCCCTGCCAAATCAAAAGTCACAATATCGCAATCGCCAGAAGGTGTATCAGTAATTGTGGTCACGCTTGTCACTTTTGAGTCAGGAAAAAGAGTGGTGTAAAAGGCAGTAGCTTCCTTCGCTTCGGTGTTAAACCAAAAATGTGGTGTTATTTTTTGCATATAAGGCTATTATAACCACTTGAAACTAATTTGAAAATAAAATAGCTCGGCCTAGGGTGTTACCCCGGGCCGAGCTATAAACAGTACCGAACGCTGCAATCAGTGAGCCTAATTTCGCCCCACACCCTTGGTGTTACTCTTACCAAGACCTGACTCTTTCGCCAAGTGAGAGCGAACCGCTGCGTACCCTGGCGCCGTCATAGAGCTGTCAGCCGTTAAGCGATACTTATCCCGGTAATTGTCAGGGGTCAGCCGGTGCTCGGTCCAAATGTGGCGTTTCAACATTTTCATCTCCCGCCCACATTCGCGGCACGTGAGGAGATCGTTGTTCACCTCCTCTTGAATCCGATCCGGGGACTGAGCACGCGCTTTTGTAGAAACAACGGGTGCGGCTTGAAATCTTTCCAACCCCATTTCGAGGATAGATAAAATCTTTGCCACATTCGTAGCGGTCAATTCCGCTTTCGAAAGACGCCCGATACGCGGCCCGGCAAGGGTAGCGAGAACTTGAAGATCTGGTTTGTTGGCCATGTGGCCCTCCGTTTAGGATTGAGGATAATCCCCACCCTTAATGGGTGTATCACAAAACCCGGCACCTGTCAACTTTTTACAGATTTATATGCAAGAAGCCAGCTTTAAAATACGGCGGTAAAGCAGCACACTCCCACCGAGAAACAAGAGTAGCAGCGACTGGGTTATATCATTTATTTTTGCAACATCACGCGCCTCTTTTACTCCTGAGATACAATTTTTTAGTTGGGTATCATTTAATTGCTTCTGTTGCTCCATTTGAAGCTTCTCGTCTGCGTTTGGTGTACGACTTGTCACCCCGTCCTTTTCATAAAATAACTGAGGAGTATATACGTAGGAAGTTTCGCAATCTTGCTCCCGCTGATAACTAGGTGCCGGCTGTATACCGCTCCAAGGCACAGCTCCTATAACTCCCGTTTGGGGATATTTTTCAAAAGCTACCATGTTAATGACGGTTCGAAGGGCCCCGTAGATTCCTATTAGTAGCAACACGACTCCAATAAATAACAAAACCGGTCTCTCCCTCACTTCTGTGTGCGTCATACTATATACATACTAAAAATAATACTCGCACTCTACCACGCCTTAATTACTCCAACAAATAAGGGGTTATTTACTCCATGCTATGCTTGAGGAAATGAGCAGGGTTTCTTTTTTGCAAATGGGATTTTTATTTTTAGGAGTCTTGGTTGGAGTGAGTGCGCTCCCCCAGCCGACTTTTGCAGTTTTGCCACCAGATGTCCTATTTTCATTAGGAAGCCAAGTGGGCCAGGCGTGGGCTTTTGTTGGAGCAATTGTTTTAGGAACATTCGCATCAATTACCCCAATGATAAGTCAGCTTTTTCACAACACACGAATGAGGTGGCTATTTTTATTTTGTGCAACTCTGACCATACTCGCCCTGTGGTCGTATGGACTTCTCCATGTATTTCGACCCCAAACTCCAATCGTTTATTATTATCCAACACCGACCACTGCAACTACTACACCTGGCACTCAAACTACAAGCGGTCATCAATTTTATTCAGATAGGTTTATGTTTGTGGGCCATAAAACAAATGGGGAGCCACTGGTGTTGGAAATCTTTGCAAATCGGGTTGAGCAACCACATGGAAGTTTTTTACATTACTATTTATTATCAACAATTAATGCTGAAAATACGAGTAAAGGATACGAGAGCCAACTATCTCCTGAACCCTCTGTATTGCCCACTCTTTTATTTACAACATTTGCACGTCAAGTAGCCCCCGACCATTCATCGCGGGAGAGATTTAATTTTTCGTTTACTCGCAATGGGGTTACTTATAGTATGAAAACAAGTGAGCTACAAGGAGATTTTTTAGTTAAAAACGAACCCGAAAATACTGAGTATATAAGTGTAGGAGATGCTACAGTTCAAAGTTCGCACGACACAATTAGTGGCAAGGTTTTATATCAACGAATTTATTCTACAGACTCCCGTCCTACTATATTTTTTGAGGGGTTCAATGAACTCAAATCAGATGCAACGCAAATTGTACTTTGGGATGAAGTGGGTACATTTTATCTTTTAGATAAGTCACGGGTGACAGAGGAATCACCTCATTACTCGTCCCACCTTTGGGCGCTTCGACGTAACTTAAGCGCAAGCTCCCGTAAAGCATTTACTGGTGTCCTTTTGTATTCCGACCAGCTTCACAACTTTACGGGCAACATTCCCGAGCTTGCTATTGAAAATATTAACGTCAGCCTTCGTACACCTTTCGAAGTAGGGTCAACAAAGGGATATGTTGAAGGCACACTGCTCGACCAAGGAGTAGCGCACACGGTGTCAGGTGTAGGATTCTATAAAAAATATGGTGACAACTAGTAGTGAGGAGATACTAAGGAACGCAACTGGGATAGGAGCAAAAGCAGTGCGTTTGGCTGAGCTTATTCAAGCCGGGTTTACCGTCCCACCCTTTGTTGTTATTCGTGCGGCTGTAGTCGAACAAATGGGTAAGGACTCTGAAGGAGCAGAGCTAATTCTTATCAACGTCACAAAAGAAGCAGAGTCGCTCAACACGATGAGATTTGCTGTGCGTTCTGCAGCTCTCAGTGAGGACCAGGCTACCCACTCACAAGCGGGACAATTTAAAAGCCTCCTCAATATTAAGGCCTCGGAAATTGGCACCGCGATCATGGAAGTTATTCATGATGCGCAAATCAAAGGCTCAGCAACTGACACAAAACCATTTTCAATTATTATCCAAAAATATATTGAACCCGAATACGCAGGCGTGGTGTTTACTCGAAATCCAATTGTTGGACGGGAAATGATTGTGGAGTGGACGAAAGGTACAGAAAATAAAGTGGTAGGTGGCGGTCCAGTTGAAAGAGTTTCAATGGTACACAATTCCCCCATCATAAAAGAATTATTTCCTGGTTTACAGCGACTAACAGTCGCGGCCGAGCAAATCGAAAAAAAATATAACTTCCCTCAAGATATAGAGTGGGTGCTCGCGTCAGATCACAAATTATACATTGTCCAAACTCGCCCGGTAACCACCGTGTCGCGCGAGCGGTATGAAGGATACTGCTTCATTGAGCAAGAAGTAAAAGACCCGCCATATTATTTTGACCAAACAACCTTGAGCGAAGCGTTCGTACAATCCACACCGCTTTCCTATGAAATTTTACAGTTACTCCATACACAACAGGGGGCGATTGGGAGAGTATACAAATCCTTACAGATAGAATTTAAAGCAGATACCATATTTCGTGAGTTTGTCTCACACCCCTATATAGATAAAGAAAAAGAGATCAAACAATTTTTTCCTGCCTATTCCTATTTTGGAGGAAAAACACTTACCCCTCACGTAGGACAATTAAGCGGCATTTGGACCAGCCATAAAAATATCCAACGATTCAAAAAACTACCTCTACAACCGCCTGCTGCACTTCGTGCACAGTTGCGGGCAAGTATGAAAGAACTTGTAGAAGAACTCAAAGGAGAGAAAGGGTGGGCTCTATGGCTCGTTCGTTTTGACCAAATATATGAGCAAGTTTTTATGGTGAACGTGCTTGCGGATAAAGCACTTAAAATTATGGAGGCTCTAACCTCTTCAATAGGAACATCTTCTGAATTTATTTCCCTTCCTCTGAACAAATCCTATCCACTTGATCCCTCATTAATAGAAGTATTTTCAACTTTACTAGGTAATTCTATAAACATAGGAGACGAGTCCCCTTTTACTGCCAATAGCATCTCGTCTACAAGCAAAACCCATACTGAAATTGAGATATGGTCAACTCTTCTTCCAGCAATAAAGGAAAAGCTGCAACCTACTGTTGTTATGGCGCAAGAATATGCAGAACTTCGAGAAGAAGGGCGGCGGCTCAGCGTTCTAGCAATGAACGGACTGCGAAAAGCATTAATAAAACATATAGAGGGCAAGCTTGCTGACCTTTCACTTGTATATTTCCTACATTTAGATGAAATAAAAAATATGCAATTTGATAGCGCACAACTTGAGGCTCGCAAGAAAAAATTTGAAGCAGAGTCACGGTACATATTGCCTTCAGTAATAGCGAGTGTGTTAGAACCACAAAACACAGCAGTCATTGGAGTGTCTACGGGTGTGGCGACAGGATTTATATGCGACCTGTCTGGCCCAATCATTCCTGGGAGCATTTTACTTGTTGATCGCCTTGTCCCTGAACTGACTCAATACATGGGCACCATTGCCGGGATTATTTCCCGCGAAGGAGGAATACTTTCACATTTGGCAATTGTGGCGCGGGAATACCAAATACCGGTCGTCATAGACCATTCAAACACTCCTTATAAACCCGGCACAACAGTAACAATTAATGGTTCGGAGGGATCTCTACATTTGCATCCCACAACTCAACAATACGTTGAAAAATAAGGGTTTTTTTAACCTTATCTGGTTTCTTCATGTTTCCCACATGTGGTTTATGAAGATAATAGAGTGTATTATTAACTAAACTCAAAATTATGTTGTACACGATAGCAGCTATTCTTGTGATCTTGTGGCTCCTGGGAGTAGTGGCGTTCCACGTTGTGGGCTCCCTCATCCATATCCTGCTTGTAATAGCAATTATTATGGTGCTTTTGCGACTTATTCAAGGAAAAAATCCTATTGCGTAGAGTAACTTCAGAAATAATTAATTTAAGAAATTTAGTATGCATCTACTTATAGTTGAAGACGAAGAGAAGCTTGCAAAGGCTCTCAAAAAAGGCCTTGAAATGAAAGGCTACGCTGTAGACTGGTTGTCTGACAGCGAAAAAGCGTTGAGCCGAATTTTACTCTACCGAGACGAGTACGACCTTATTATCCTTGATCTTATGCTACCTGGTATTGGAGGTGAAATGATTACCGAAAAAGTGCGAAGCGAAAATGTTACCACCCCTATTATTATTTTGACGGCGCGCAACGAAACCGAACACAAAATAGACCTACTCAATAAAGGTGCCGACGACTATATCGTCAAACCTTTCTCTTTTGGAGAATTGCTTGCTCGCATGAATTCAGTACTTCGAAGGCCTGCACTCACCAAGTCTGTAGTTATTAAAGTAGGGCCACTCGAGATGGATACCGGCACCCGAGTTGTACGACAAGACGGGGCTGAAGTGTCGTTGACCCTTAAAGAATTCGCACTTCTTGAGTGTTTTATGCGCGAGCCAAACAAAGTACTTTCACGAGAATTTTTGTTTGACCATGTATGGGATTTCAATTCCCTCTCGTGGAGCAACGTGCTTGATGTTCATATGAAAAACTTACGAAAAAAATTAGAACATGGCTCAGATACAGGACAAGACAGTGCGAGACTTTTTGAGACAGTACGCGGAGTCGGGTATCGGCTTACGGGGGAGGTACAAGAATGATCTCTTTTTCCGCACTATCTTAAATCTAAGTGCTCTTTCAATTGGATTTGCAAGCACGTGCCTTTTTGCATTCCTTGTAAGTACCCGGTTGCCGCACTATAGCGCCTTTGCTTTTGCAGCCCTACTAATAGGTGCTGTTGGGTGCACCCTTCTGTTTGCTGCTATTGCTCTTAAACCGGTTCGAGAAATACTTTACTATCAAAAATTATTTATCAGTAACATTGCTCACGAACTTCGTACCCCCTTGTCCACCATTAAGACCTCGACTGAAGTAGCGCTTCTGGACGACACACTCCCTGAATCTACTCTTGAAGTGCATAGCGAAGTATTGCGCGAACTCGAGCGAATCTCGGACATAATAAACAATCTTCTTTCACTTAACGCCTTGACTCGTCCTGAGAGAATTGAATTTTCCAAAATTGATTTGGGTCCCTTGCTCGACCAGGTAGCCGATCATCTTTCTGACTTTGCGAAAGAAAGGGAGGTATACCTCACGCTCGAGAAACATAAGTCACGGATTGTATGGGGCAATGCAACTGCGCTCGAGCAGATAATGACAAACATTATAAAAAATGCCATTAGCTACACCCCCCAGGGACGCGGCATAACGGTTGTGGTGTCCGTCAAACCCGACCACAGAGGCACTATAGTTTTTTCAGTAGCAGACCGTGGTATTGGTATTGCACCCAAAGATCTTGCGCACATATTTGACCCTTTTTATAGAGTGGACACTTCGCGCGACAGAACAGTGCTTAAAACGGGTAGTGGGTTAGGACTTACTATCGCAAGCGAGTTAGTGCGCGTACATAGAGGGAAAATAACTATCAAAAGTGTTGCTAATCAAGGCACTACTGTTTTAGTGCATTTTCCTTCCAAACCTGCTCGCTATACAATCGCTCCTTCCCCAGCTGAAGCTCAAGAACAACGTGAAAATGAAATTACTATGGATTTTTCTCAATATAAAAAAGGAGGGTATTTCTAAATAGTGTAACGAGTTGAGCTAAATGTGTAAAAAATAAATTAATTGGTATCTCTTTGGTATCTCTTTTAAGTCGTTCTTAAGTCGTTCTGCAGACTTCAGTTACTATCGCAAAAGTACCTGAATCTGATGTGAAAAAAGACAAAATTCAGACAAATGTGTTCTTCAGCTTCATTTATGAAGATATCCTGAGGCTCTATATAAAGCTTTTTAATCAAATCTTCATCTGAGGATACAAATTCTATTGCTGTCAATCTTTCATCAACGCTACACTTTGTAGTGACAATGATGATTGAAAAAATAAATCCATATAGTAAAAAAATAATTAGTAATGTAATTTTATCAGTAGTAACAATTTTTAGTTTTATCTTTACTAGTGCAATTCCTCTATCAGCACACGCAGCATCTATGCCTATCGAAGTATGGTGGCCAACCAGTGGTGCTCACTTGCAAGGAGTGCAGCCTTTTAAAGCCGTCGTCACTGGGCTAGACGCATCTCAATATGACATGCTCTGGGAAGTTGACGGAGGAAAGTGGAATGTTATGGACACCTCTTCCGTCGGTTACCCACACAAAGAAGCCTCCGTTGATGTGACCGCGTGGAATTGGCACGGCAATGGTCCATACAGCATTAACTTTATTGCGCGAAAAAATGGTGTGATAATAGGACAGCAATCAGTTGCGGTGTACATCGACCCCGTAAGTACTGCAAGTTTTACTCCGGCTCCTGCGCCCCAACTTGCGCCAACTCCTGCGCCCTCTCCCCTGCCTACACCGAATATAACTCAAAACCCCGTTCAAGATATTAAATTATACGTAGACCCAAATTCAAAAGCTGCCCAACAAAAAAGCGTTTGGCAAAATTACCCCACCGGTTCTTCAGCCATGAACTTGCTCGCTACACAACCAACGGCAAAATGGTTTGGAGATTGGAACAGTAAT
This sequence comes from Candidatus Adlerbacteria bacterium, assembly GCA_043784925.1. Classification (GTDB taxonomy): domain Bacteria; phylum Patescibacteriota; class Minisyncoccia; order Phycocordibacterales; family SBAW01; genus GWA1-54-10. Next base: position 67,975 of record JAYVXU010000025.1, on the reverse strand, counting down.
GTTCAAAACGATGTTCGCGCTTTAGTGTCAGCAGCTACAAATCAAAATACTGCAGCCCTTCTGGTGGCCTATAATATCCCTCAGCGCGACTGTGGAGGTTACTCAAGTGGTGGCTCAAACAACCCAGACGGGTATATAAACTGGATTACCAACTTGGCCCAGGGCATTGGCTCAGGAAAAGCGATAGTTATACTTGAACCTGACGCTTTGTCTCAGATGGGATGCTTATCATCAAACGACCAGTCAACCCGTTTATCCCTCATCTCACAAGCAACTTCTATTCTCAAAAGGAATGCTAATACCAAAGTTTACATTGATGCCGGACATTCTAACTGGATAGAAGCAGGAGTTATGGGCCAAAGACTAAATGATGCAGGCATAAAAAATGCAGACGGTTTTGCCGTCAATGTTTCAAACTTTATTTCAACCAACAACGAAGCTCAGTACGGGGGTGACGTGAGTCAGAAAGTTGGGGGGAAACATTTTATCATTGATACTTCTCGCAATGGCGCTGGAAGTAATGGGCAGTGGTGTAACCCAACAGGAAGCGCTATTGGGCCCACCCCCACATCGGCAAGTGGGAACCCGCTTATAGACGCCTACTTATGGCTTAAAGTCCCAGGAGAAAGTGACGGGTATTGTAACGGTGGCCCAGGTGCAGGTACTTGGTGGCCTGATTACGCAGTGAAATTAGTACAAAACGCTCAGCACTAGTACCGGTCCTGTCACTTGAAAGTTCTAGAATAGATGTTACAGTAGAGACATGCTATTGGGGACAACGCCTCGCAGTAGCCCTTCCATATGGACGGGCTACTTTGGTGGAAGTGCACTACTTATACTGTCAGTACTTTTTAGGTTAATCTCCTACCCTATTCAGACCTCGGATTACATTTACTTTGTAAGCAAGTGGTTTGTCGTACTCCAAGAGCACCCAGGACTTACTGCATTTACCCAGCGTTTTTCTGATTATGCTCCACTCTACTTATATCTTCTCAAACTCCTCACCTTTATTCCCGTATCCAGCCTCTACAGCACTAAAACCATGTCCGTCTTGTTTGACGTCCTCATCGCATACATAACTTATAGACTGATTAAATACACCACGAAAGAAAACTACCCCAAAGAAAAATTATTTTTTATATTTGCGGTAATGTTTTCTATTCCGACCCTGGTGCTTAACGGTGCCACTTGGGGACAGTCTGACTCTATATATGCGGCCGGGGTAGTACTTTGCCTCTACTTTATTATTCGCGACATGCCCCTTTCGGCCGTGGTCAGTTTGTCTGTTGCTCTTTCTTGCAAGTTACAAGCAATATTTTTCTTACCCGTGCTCATTGGCTATTGTTTGCGAAAAGAAAGTAGTGCTGGATATTTACTAGCTATTCCTTGCATTTATTTTCTATCCATAATCCCCGCCCGGCTTGGCGGCGGGTCACTGGGCGACCTTTTGCTGGTGTACGCTCGCCAGTCCAGTGAGTACACATCTCTTAGTGTCTCGGCTCAAAATATATTTGCGATACTACATGCCGATATTTTTGGCCTTTCTGAGCAAACTTTATTTGCCGCTGGTCTTGTTGTGGCTATCCTCTGTGCTCTGATTATTACCGTATATGTATATCTGAAAAAAGAAATGAATGTGCCGACTCTCGTGCTTATTTCCACCCTCTGTGTGGCAGTACTCCCTTACTTACTTCCTCGCATGCATGAGCGATATTTTTATTTAGCAGATCTCTTTTCCGTTATATATGTCTTCTATAGACCATCTCGCTGGTTTATACCCGTATTTATTGTTGGCGCTTCATTAGTGGCATACATGCCCTATTTATCTCAAGTATCTTGGTTCGCAGGCCTACATCCGGATTTGAGGATCCCTAGCGTTATGATGCTTATAGCCATCGGCATCCTCTATGTCGATTTAGTCTTCATAAAGCATTCATCTGACTACGACATTGTAGAGCGGTAATGAAAATCTGCACAGATCGCTCCCATAGCGGAGCGCGTACCACCTAAAAAATATGGTGGTACTGAAAGAGTTGTATATGGACTTACAGAAGAGCTAGTACGACGAGCGCACGAGGTAACCCTTTTTGCATCTGGCGACTCTATGAGCTCGTCCCGGCTTGAATCTGTCTACCCTCGCGCACTTCGTGAAGCGCGTGTGAAAGATCTGTATGGAGTTAATTATTGGACATTACTCAACTTAGGGCTCGCGTACGACCCAAAACGTACATTTGGGTGTACTTCGCACGCAAAGTTGGATGGATTCAACAGAATCAGTATTTTTTGAAAATTATGACGAACGACCACAATATCCAATAGCCCCAGTAGAGGCCCGAGGGTACGCGTACGCAGCTTTACACGCATGGGGTATCTAATTATTCTACATTCTGATACTACGCGTGGTCAGGAGCTCATACAGGAAGCAATGGCGCTTAAAGAGAGGTTCAATCAGTCGTTTATATTGCACGGCGCTGGACCTATATCATTAGCGTTTGCACTCGATGGTACGGGCCGTCCACTTACCTCCGCTCGGTCAAGTATGGGACATTGTTTTTTTGCTACAACAAAAGCTCAGGACGGCTCACTTGACTGCATACTCAAAACCGAATACATTCCTCATGTTGTTAAACGACTCTTAAGCCCTGACCTATGTGGTCAAGGAGCATGTTGCGTGCAAGCATGGAGCGCTGCTTCCCTTTTGACTCTTACACAGGAGGAGTAGCACCTGCTTTTTTATTTATTGGAACTTATGGCCGACAAACCGGTGTCATACCGCAAACGATACACATACAGATTTAACCCATTAGAAAAGTTCTTTTGGTCAGTACGCTGGTAATGTGTGTCGAAATACACGCGAATTTTATTTTCGTATCCTTGGTCATAGCTGAGAAGTAGGTACAGATTTTGACTTTTGTCAGCAACCTCTGTTGCTTGCGCGGGAAGAGTCGACTCATTAAACGATGGTATAGGTCCGTACGCATACTGATTCCATTCAGGCAATGTCTTCACCGGTACCGCACCGCGATAATAATATTGAATAGGATATATGGTAAAAGGGGCCGACAACACAATCACATCTTGCACTGTTGCGTGTGTTGTTAAATATTGCGCAGCATCTTTATAATTCTCTTTAACGGGAGCTTGCGAATTTGCGATTTCAATAAGCAAAGTACATATCATGACCCCAACAAGCACATACCGAAGTGTCGTGGCCATCCGTGGAGAATAATTACTACAGACCTTTGAGATAAGGAGGTACAATGGTGGTACGGTAAATATTAAATAGCGGCTCACAAAGATAGGAGCCAGTATAAAACTTCCAAAGAAAGCGAGGAAAAAAGGTACCACAACGGCCACCAGAAAATATTCGGTCTCTGGCTGCATTTTTTGACCTCGCCGTAAAGCAAACAGACCAAAGATCACACTCACGGGCCAGAGAGAAAGGAAGAAAGTGTTTATCTTGTCACTTTGGAAACCAAACATAAATTGAGCAACTGAACTAAACAAGTTAACCGTTGTTGGTGTGCCAAGTGTTGGTTCTTGAAAAGCTGCCTGGCCTTTATGGAGCACGTACCAACCCCAAGGAGCAATGGTGCCGAGCACTACGGCTGCTGCCACTCCCAACCTCTGTAGAGTGCCTGACGAAAACAAGTCTCGACGCAAAAAATAAAATACAAGCTGCGACGCCAAAATAAGGAAGAAGAAGTAGTGCGAAAAAACACCGACAACTGCAGTGAGGGTATAGCCGACCCACATACTATCTTTGATTTTTCGATTTTGCGGTGTGACTTTAGATAGATTTGCTTTAAAAATATGCAGAAAAAAGAAATGATTTAAAATCACACAAAAAGTAAACAAGGTGTACATTCGTATCTCATTTCCATACCAATTCATGAATGGAGAAATAGAAAAAAGGAGCGCAGCAAAAAGTCCGACCGTTCGGTCATAGGCGTACTTCCCGAGCACATACAGCGCGGGGATACTCAAAAGGAAGAAGAAAAGCGACATACCTCGAGCAATTTGCACTGTTTCTCCAAAGAGAAGAATCCAAAAATGGAGCAATATGTGGAACAGAGGAACATGGACGTCACCTGCTACAATGGAAAATATATCAAGTACGTTTCGACTGGTTTGCCACAAACTTTGCGACTCATCGAGTCGTAAACTTTGACTCATGAAGAAAAAGTACGACAGAAGTATGGGCACACTCATCATAGTGAGTAGTAGCGCGATTGTTTTAGTTCTCAGTTGTGCCATATATTTTTTTCTTTCGAAGCTGCAGGTGTGGTTTGGGCATAGCTAAAGCTGGAGAATCTGCGCGGTCAGGAAGTGCGGCCTTAATGAACGGTATGAGGACAATACTATTGAGCAATCCCCACGCAGCGTTATTTATAAGCGATGCAGACAAACCTTCGCGGACAAACGCAACCCCAACTCCAACAACCACAAGCACAATGTAGGCTATATGCCACTTCACCAAGGGGAGGAAGTTCCCTTCTTCTTTATATTTTTGAGTAATAGAAAATGCTGCTTTTTGGAATGTTACCGCCGAGTACAAGGCGCGAAGATGGATATTAAATCCACCCATGGAAAATCCGAGGCTCGGAAAGGTAAAGGTAAAGTTTGAAGAGCGTTGGATCACATACATAGTCAAGAAGAAGTATGGCAAGAATATGGTCGCAAGCAACATGCTGTTTAAATGGACCGCAACCTGACCCGTAAAGAAGTAGACGATGGGAAGGAGTGCATCTATCACGACGAAAATTCCTGACAGATAGAAACTTGCTGAAGAAATGTACTGGATTCTTTGCGCAAACGTCAGGCCCCGCATAAAGAATGGATTAAAGCGAAAGATAACATCCAAAGCCCCACGTGCCCATCTAAATTGTTGTTTTGAGTAGGAAAGAAGATCCTCAGTGGCAAGGCCTTCTGCAAGTACTTCGCCATGGTATACAGAGCGATACCCCCGAGAGTGCATTATAAGCCCCGTCACAAAATCTTCTGCAATCGACTCAGTATACATGCCTCCGACAACCTCAAGGGCCGTGCGAGAAATAAGCATATTAGTGCCGCACATAGTTGCACTATTGAGTCTATTTTTTCCTTTACATATAGGCCCAAAGAAGAGCTCTTGTTGTTCCCAGGAGCTACGCGTTAAATAATTTTCTGCATAGTTTTTGTAAAACTGTGGGGTCTGCACAAACCCAACCTTTGCGTCGGTAAAGTATGCAGCTGTTTTTGTTAAGAAATCAGAATGTGGCACATGGTCGGCGTCAAAAATAGCAACCAAAGGACGCTCAGTCAACTTCAAAGCATTGTTAATGTTCCCCGCCTTTGCACCTCCGGGGATCGTGCGGGTAATACAATGCACCCCAAGGCGCGAGGAAAGAGCCTCAATGTCTCGCCAATTATCACGATTTGCTACAAAACCATCATTGAGAATATGAATTTCAAAATCTGGATAGTTCATGGCTTGAGCTGCCGTAATTGTTTTTTCAACTAACTCGACCGGCTCCCCCGCTACGGTAATGAACACGTCGACCCCCGGCCTGGTACGTGTTGTTTTTGGAGACACGTACGAAGTGTCCCAAATGGTGTAAAGGAAAGTAAATACTTGCCAAAGGTGAAACACTTCCCCCGCTACAAGAAGATAAAAAAGGATTTTATTATCCACCGTAAAAAAGAAAGTGATCATCACAAAATACAACCCTGCAAAAAATGCATTGAAAATAAGTAATGCTTTTGGAGCATCTGTCTTAAGGAAATCCTTTTTCATGTGTATGTAGTCTTTTTCTTCGTACGGGCTCATGGTAGTGCTTATATTAGTTATTAATTTTGAATAAAGGCAGAAGGTGGAAGTGAAGCGGCAAGGTTAGGCAGAAGGTGGTTATACAGTGCGATGCCAAACCAAACCCAGTTATCGTCATAGTAGGAAAGCGGTTCTTTCCAGGTGTTTGCTCCAGGATCATACAAAAATACTAATTTTTGATGATACACATCTGAGGCAACACTCGCTGGTCCAGCCACGATGAAGTACCCAATTGTGCCTCCATACATAGCTGGAGCCTCAGACGCAGTAAAGACTTGGCCATCGTGGGTATAGGTTGAAGAGAGTGTGTGGTTTTTATTCCACTGCAAGGACAGGAAATTCATTTTTTGAAGTGTACTTTTAGCACGTTCGTCCTTAAACCACTCCCAGTCAAGTGCTACGCGATACGGCACACGCAAAGCATCGAAACCAAAACGAGAGGTATTTGTAGTATTTTCAATTGCTGATATATCCCCAGTCTTTTTGTCAATTTGTATCCAATCAGGTGGAAGATGCGCACTCCCCGGTGTATCAAACGGTAAATCAATACTTTGTGCTAGGAGCTTGTACGATGTGTCAGCTACCCGACTCCAGGGGTGTGCGGGGTCAACTTGGGCAAATATTTTATATGCGGCCGGGCTCAAGTAGGATGGGTTAATTATCGCGTATTCACCTTTAGAATTCTTTTCAAGATCATCCGCAGTCAAATAAGGCTCACCATTAATTTCGATAACTTCTTTTGCCCAGATGTCTTGGATAATATTTCGAGCGTCCACTAAATACTGTGGGTCTTGCCAACGCGCGTACGCAAACACCAGGGACAACGCTAGGTCAGTGTCAGCGTCACTTGCACTTGTTTCGCCATTTTGTTCAAGAAGGACTCCGTAGGTACCGTCTGGTTTTTTTCCCCATAACCATGCAAGCAAGTGATCGTTGGTATGATACATATTTGTTTGAGTCCATTTCCAAGACCCGTCAAAGGTTTTTCTATCAGCCATCCATGCTGAGCGAAGCATCGTGTAACTCTGACCTTCCGAAGTGGTGACACCTCTTTGGGTATCAATTGTTCGATAGGTATTAGGCTCTACATACGACTGAGTGTACGTAAGCCATGTAGCACTGAGCAACTGCACCGGAGAAAAGATAAGAGGCACTTCCCCCGCTCCACTATTTCGGTATACAACAACAACCGCCAATATGAGTGCGATACATAGCAGTATTGAGCCGAATAGTCGAGTAATCATAGTGGAAATAATTTATTGTAGCGCGCGACGACTCTGGGGTCCGGTAAATACCTGTCGAAGTAAAGCAGAAGCTTCAACAATGTCTAACTCACTTATAAGGAAAATACCAAGCACCACAAGGAGTAGTATAAGGACCGTGTACACTTGTGTTTGCAGTAGAGTCAACTTATTAGAAAGCGAATATACGGGAGCACCTGGCTGATTAGAATCTGGGGAACCTAGAGTTACGCCAAGAACTGCTGCAGCGTACTCATGGGAAGTAGTGGTAGAGGTACTCTGAAGTTCTGTAGATCCTTGTGCCTCAGATGAAGACGCAGCACTAGTCGAAGAAGGAGGCACTACTACCTGAGTTCCTGTGTTTGAAGTATGCTTTTTGATGTGTGTTTTTGTAGCAGCAAATGCAGGAGTTCCCACACTCATCAAAATGATTCCGATGAAAAGAGTAAGTTGTAGAGTTGTTTTTTTCATATATAGCTTATGCTTGATGAATAAGTTGTTTCTCTGCTTCTCGCTTCTTAAACACCCACATTTTAGAAAGGGTGAAGTTAGCCATAAATGTAAATACTGTGGTGATGCAGAGTGCCACTAAGTCATATATACCCATACTCACAAAGAAGTTCATTAGCGCTACGTTTATAGCAATAGACACAGAGGTCATCGCGTAAAAACGTGCAACTTCGCTCCATGTCAATCGTGAGCGCATTCCAAACGTCCAGTAACGATTAATAAGGAGTGACGAAACAGTGCCTGCAAGGAATGAAAGAAATTTTGCCACAACTAAATGGTCTGCAAATAGAACAGTTCCTCGTGTCAGCAATATGTAGAAAGCAGCATCCAAAAGAGTATTGAGTACTCCAACAGTCATAAATTTGAGTGCTTCTTTTTGGGTTATGCTACCAAGTTCACCTCGATATAATTCCGCCATCTCTTGCATAGCACGCAAAATAACTGACAACTTTGCACCTGTTGGAGAACCTGCCTTACGGGGCAAATGAGATACAGGAACTTCTTTAATAACCACTCCTTCTCGAGTAAGGCGTATAAGTGTTTCAGCACTGATCATTGCACCCCGTGACTGAAGCGAGAGGGCTTGTACATTTTCGCGTTTAAATAATTTAAAAGCACAATCAATATCTCGAATTTTGAGGCCAAATAGTATTCGGTTGAGCTTGTTCCACACCCATGCGTTGAGAAGGCGCATAGCGGGGTCTTGCCGGGGGGCTCGATACCCTATCACTACTTTATATTCAGGCAAATGCACTAGGAGGTTCTGGAGTTCGATGATGTCAAACTGTAAGTCTGCATCGGTAAAAAAGACATAGTCCATACGAGCTTCTGTAATACCTGTTTTAAGGGCAGCACCATAGCCACTATTCTTTTCGTGGTTAATGACTCTGACATGCGGATGCTCGAGGGCCAAATTTTCGGCAATTATTTTGGTGGCATCCGAACTCCCATCATTAACCACAATAAGCTCATAGTCAGATATATATGGCGAATCTTCTACCACCTGAATGGTGCGCAAAATAGTTTCTTCTATATTTTTTTCCTCGTTGTAGGTTGGAAAAAATAAACTGAGTGTAATGGGTTGCATAATTGGTTTCTTTTGATTTGCGTGCATCGGTTAATAATTCATGTGTTTTCATATATCCAGACACAAGGATAGTCAGGGTATTTTGAGTATACCCAAACCTCAAGTGACTATACTTGAGCTTGTATTAAGCTTGTCTGAAGTTCATCAACCGTACACGACGGCGTGTGAGAGGATACTACCTCCTTCCTTGCGTATTGTCAAGTATGATGTCGTAACTATTTAACTGTAATTGAAGCGGTGGCTGAAATATGGCTCTGCTCACCCGTAAAAACATACTGGTATGCTCCTGCGTCAGTCGGAAGCGTGATAGATCCGGACGAAAAGTTACCTCCTCCGTCTGCGTGTACCTGACGAACACTCGCACCCCCTTTTGTGATGATCACCGACTCTTCGTGGCCAAAATTTTTACCACTAAAATCAACGGATGCACCAGGAGCATAGGTAGCTCCATTTTGGCCAATTGTTGCGGTGTTCGGGGTTGCCTCAGGAGCGGGAGTAGCAGGTGGAGTTGGAGAAGGCGTGCTTACTGGCGGAAGTCCTGTGGCAGGAGTTGCAGGTGGAGTAGCCGAATGGTTAGCGTCGAAGTTATCAACTGGGTAGCCTAATATCCAAGCCAATATACGTTCAAACAAATTCATCCGATGCTTCATACCTTCTATCTCCTGCCTGAGGGATGCTATTTCAGCATTAGGAGGTGCTACGGGTGGAGGCGGCTCGGTAGACACAACAGGATTTGAAATAGGGGTTTGTGTTTTGAACACATAGTCACTAGAACTTGCTACCCCAACTTGCGTTCCGGAATATACGTTGAAGTGGTACTCCGTATTAGGAAGGAGATTGTTTACCACAATCGAGTGATCTTTTTGAAATGCGTTCGTAAATGAGCTTGTGTTCGTGTACGAACTAGAAGTGCCAAAAAATATTTGCCCTGTGGCTGGCTGGTCGGTATTCCAGGTGACTGTCGCACTTATGTCGGTTGTTGTCGACAATAATTGCGAAATAACCGGTAGATTAAAGTTGGCTATTGGAGGTGCCCCTGAGGAAGAGTCATTGGTATGTACACCATCGGACTCGGGTGCTGAGGTAGTATGAGCAGCTTGGGTTGTGAAGACTCCATCGTCAGAAATACCTAAGCCAGAACTTGCGTCCGGACTTGCGGCGTTTTGAGATAATACTTGGAAGTGGTACTGGGTGTTGGGCTTAAGGTCGGTAATAACAACCGAGTGGTTGGTAACCGGGGCCGTACGCAATTCAGAAAATACGCTATTCAAAGTGGAAACGCCAAACACGACTTGCGAATCTGCGGGCACACTCGTTGTCCAGGTGATAATCGCGGTCGTGTCACTAGGCGAAGAAGAGATTGAGGAGATAACCGGAGGAGGATGCGGTACACTTTCTGCATTTGTTGTGCTTGGAATACCGGCGGTACTCACGAGTATACCAATAAAAAAGAGAGCTCCTAAGCCTAGGCTACTTACAAATAAGTTATGTAAACTTTTTTTACTCATAGCGCTTCAATATAAGAATACTCGCACACAAGATTCAATACAACCTATCTTTGATAAAATAATTGTTGCACGATGATATTAAGACGATGAAGACATGCTAGTCGTTAGGAAGTGCTTTTTGAAACTCTTGAAAAGCTTGTATTTCGGTTTTTATGGCTTCACTCGTGAGTTGCTCTAAGTTTGGCACCTTTTGTGTAATTAAATTTTGCATACCAGAGGAGTCCTTGGAGTCTTGTAGCTTCTCAAACGCCGCTCGGTCCACTTCAGACAATTGCGCAAATATAAGCATGGTCAATCGCTCAAGAGCCAAGCCCCCTATTTCATCAACAACGGCCACTTGTACTTCGGGCGGAGCGTCCCCTACCCCCAATTGCTCTGCTAACATCTTTTGTATGGTTTCTATTGGCATATTGTTTACTTATCTAAATAATTTCACACTTCAATTTGGATTCTAGGTCAGTATCCTCTTTTCTAAACCAACTTTAATAACCTCCTCCACTGTTTTATGGCTGAGATCAAGGCCAACTACTTTATTGTGTACTGACAAAAGGTCAGCTTTAAGTGTGGCTAACTGGACTGGAGTAAGGAATTTATTGGGGGTTCCATCGAAAATGGTCGAGGCTGGTAACTTACTCACCTTCGACCAGTCTATATTTGAAACCAACTTTGATCCAAAAAGTTTACTAAAAAATCCTCCTTTCTGAGCATCACCAAATTTATTTATTGCATAGTCGGCAATAGTTTCAGAGCTTATATTAAGAGGCATTTCACTTGGTGAACCAACCATAGCGGCAAGCGTTGTTGCATCCCCTGGCGAGGTCATAACTTCCGTTGGCGCTCCTACCGTTAATGCTGCTCTTTAGCTACTTGCTCTAAAGTTTCTTTTAAAGTAGTTTTTGGCGTTGCTTCTGGCCCGAGGGAAAGTGTACCTAATTTTACTTGAGGATTTTTTGCATGATCATAAATGTTTTGAAGAACTTCCGGAGGAATCTGGAGACTACTGAGTGGAGTACCAACTATAACTTTGGTTAGGTTAGGTATATCTTTATGCGCGTTCGGGTTATCACGAAGCCACTGTATGATATTCCCTACCGCATTTTGACGTTGCGCCGTATTAAGCTCAGAAGGAAGAGTACCTGAGATTGTGTTCCATAAATTGCTTCCACTTGTAACTTTTGCTCCTTGAAGCGTATCTAATATTCTGCCCGAAACGTTGGGTGGTGCGGATGGGGTGATAGGTACTCCAGGTGCAGGGTTTGGAGGAGTAAGGTGGGGTATTGGACCTTTAGCCCGTGCAGTAAATTTCTCGGTTTGAACAGGATCGGATAAATCGACCTGAGTTAAGCCCACAGGTGCTACCGCTACACCAGCCGGATATGCACCTGCTAATTGGGATTCTCCTATAAATCTAGTTGCAGATACAAAATTGGTTGATAACCAACTACCAGCAAGTGATAGTTTTTGGCCCACAATTGTTCCTGCTCCGGTGTAGGAAAATATTGAGGGCATAGCAAGGGTGAGTACCGCCGCAGCCAGCCCACGTTGTGTATGTTTATCTTTGAGAAAAACTTTATCAAGCTGTTTATCTTTACTTAATCCTCGCGACATACTTTCTGCAAGAACAAAAGCTCCTGAAGCAGCCAAGCCCCTTTGTACAACTTTACCTGTAAAACCGATTGCAAATATTGTGCCTCCGAGACTTCCACCAATCGCTCCTCCCCCAAGCCCAAGTCCTATCAAAGCTCCTCCTACCCCAACTTTTATCCAGGGGTTTTGTTTTTTGTACCACTCCCCTGTTTTTCGCACAGCATTCACGCCCCTCTCACCTCCTCTTGTAAGTGCTTCTTGATTTATATTTTCCTTTTGATCCTTAACCCAATTAGGAAATTTGCTATACCATGGGGGAATTATTTTAGCCTCTACCGAAGCTTCGGGTGCATCAGCTTCAACAAAAACATCTTCTCCAAAATGTTCTCGCCACTCTTTGGTATTTTTTTCAATATTTGAGTCTACAGCTTTAGGGTCTGCCGTAACAAAAGTATCTTCCCCAAAGTGGTTTTTAAATTCTTTCCTCATCTTCTCTTGACCTGTAATTGGATTAACCTCCGCAATGGGTTTAGTAACAGGTTGGGTTGCTGGAGCTACTTCTGGAGTTGTGGAACCACTTTCCCCTTGCTCTACCGGAGATACTTCAGAATTTACCTTTATGGGTCCTGGAGAAACAGATTCTTCCTTTTTAGATTTGGAAGGCTTTTTTGAAGAAGATTTCTCTGGTGGTACGCGTGTCCATTTAACCTGCAATACACCTTCTGGGCCTGCGCGGTACGTTACGTTTTGGGTATTTTCTGGAATTTGTACATCGGTTAAAGACGTTATCCCTGAGGGCAGGGTCTGCCATTGCCCTGATTTTTTTAAATTCAAAACAAACTCAGGGTGAGGTGGTTCAACTAGCTCGACCGGAGGCATTTCCGACTCAACCTGCGCAGAGGAGGTTGGGCCATCAATAAAGGACATTTTTGAACTTAAGCCTAAACTCTCGGGAGAAATTTCAATAGTATCTTTTGTAACTTCTGGCGTAGCTGGAGCAGTCTGAGTCTTAGGTTGTGCTGTACCTTTTCTTTCTTGCTCAACAATTTTTTTTGCTACTTCATGAAGAACCTCGTTCGAAATAGGAAAGTTGTCTGGCGGCAAGGACACTGCAACAGCAGGAGCCGCAGTGGGTTCAAAAGGCACACTTCTTGCAAGGTCCGGCGGTTCAGGTGCAGACGCAACTTGTGAAGTGGTGTTAAGAATTGACTCAAATTTTTTAATTGTTGCAAAATTTTCTAACTCAAAATCAGGTTCAACTACCACTTCCCTACGCATTTCTTTTCCTTCTTCGGATAAATCAGACAACCCCTTACTAAGAGCAATGACACTCAATAAATGTTTTTTAGAGGTCTTCTTCCCAACCATTGCTCCTTGAATAAAAGATATTTCCTCTTGAGAAAAACCCTCACTATTTAACCTAGTACCCAATTCTTCACTCCAACTAAATGTATCATGTTTGGGAGAAGATGAGTTTGCTTCCTCACTTTCTCGACCTTCTCTATTAGGGGCATTCCTCTCTCCCTCACTAGCTACAGGGGTAGATAGAGTTTGTGTATGTTTAGGGATTGAGGATTCATCATTCCTTCTATCTCTTCTATCTCTTCTATCCCTAAGGGGTTGATGTTCACTCATACAAATTTATATAAAAATATACTGTAATTATACCTTTCTTTCTCTAACTGCAAGGGAAGGCATGGTTATAACGAGAGAGTTTTGGCTATTTCAGCTTCTACTTCCGCGCGGGGGCGTCCATACATGAGCCCAGAAAGTTCGCGAATTCGGTCCACATGCTCCAACTGCACATCAGGGAACGGTAGGGTTTCAATATTAAAAGGGGTTGCAGGTCGGCCTTTAACGAGGAGTTTGAGGTAGGCGTTTCGATTGTCTACATTCATGAGGTCACTTTGTTTAAAGGTTGGGGCAAATTGCTTTTCTAAATACTCGGCATCAGTCGCCCCTACTCGAAACGCGCAAATCGTGCCGACGTTACCAAACACAGCGTCTTTAATTTCGTCGGTTAGCTGCGCTATAAATTGATGCGCGACCGTAAGCGAAAGCTTGTACTTTCGAGCTTCCGAAAAAATGGTAGCAATAGACGGCGTCGTGAAGTTTTGGAATTCGTCTATATGCAAATAAAAAGGAGGCAAATCCTTCCCAACAGAGTCGGCACGGGACAAGGCCGCGAGGAGGAACTTCCCAACAATAACCAAGCCCAGCAAGTTTGCGTTCATGTCGCCAATGCGGCCTTTCGCCAAATTAACGAGCAAAATCTTTCGTGAGTCCATAATATCGCGGAAGTTAAACGATGACTTTTGCTGTGCAATAATCGGGCGCACAATTTCGTTGGTCGTAAACGCATCAAATTTGTTTGTTACATAGGGTGCGTAATTCTCTAGTCCTTGCTCGCCAGTTGTCTTCATAGCTATGTCTTGCCAAAAACGAAGCACAATTGGGTTTTTACATGCCGCCAGTTTTTTTGCACGAAAATCATCGTCCGAAAATATGCGCGAAATGTCCATGAGAGTGCTGCCTAGCTCTGGCGCCTCCATCACCAGGAGTGCTGCATTGCGGAAATACTGTTCAAACGCTGGGCCCATACTTTCTGGCACAGCACCAAATAATTTTTTAAATATTCCTAAGAGCTCATCTACAACAAGCGTTTTTTGCTCAGGTCGTGCTGGGTCAAACTCCAACATATTAAGCCCCATGGGCCGAGCGGTTTCCCCTGGGTCAAAATAGATAACGTCTTTAATGCGCTCAGGAGGTACCGACGCCAAAATATCGAGCACATCATTGCCGTGCGGGTCTATCATGCAGACTCCCGCCCCAGAGCGTATGTCTTGTAATATTACATTTTTAAGAAGCGTGGATTTTCCTGTCCCTGTTTGCCCTATCACGTACATATGGCGCAAACGATCTTCAGGAGCTATGTAAATTTCTTTAGTATTGCCTCGGAACGTATTGACTCCAAGCACTGCTCCGGTGTGCTCTAACTCAGGAGGAGGAGGTGCCACATTACTTTTTTCCTGGCGAAGTTCTGGTGCGGCAAGTTTACTGTCTCCTCCTGGCAAGTGAGCGAGTGTCGCAAGTTCAGTTGTCGAAAGAGGCATGGGGTGGCTACCTGGAACGCGGTATGAAAAAAGCTCGGCAAACTTTTTAATTTTGCGCTCCGGAATTTCTTTAAAACGGATAGTGTTTCCTGAGGTGTCTGCAAATTGCTGAAACGCCGCTTCAATATCTTCTAAAATAGTTTTAGCGCGTATAGGAGTTGCGGC
Source organism: Candidatus Adlerbacteria bacterium (assembly GCA_043784925.1). Taxonomy (GTDB): domain Bacteria; phylum Patescibacteriota; class Minisyncoccia; order Phycocordibacterales; family SBAW01; genus GWA1-54-10. Next base: position 52,955 of record JAYVXU010000025.1, on the reverse strand, counting down.
CGAAGCAACAACGCGTATGTGGCCCATAAAAATTGGGCTTGAGATTTTATGTTCAATATTTTTGAGTCGTGGGTCGTCCGGACGCACTCGTTCATGCTCCGCGGCCACAGTTGGCTTGGAAAAAGCTCGACTTACGTCTTGCACAAACCCCATGAACCCTGTCTTCACATTTGTTGCATGCCACAGTGGCGCGCCTGAATGGATTTTTTGGAGAGCCGTTCGAAAGCGTTTCAAATATCCATGATCTCGTGGCGAAATAATATATTGGATAGCCGCTCCCTCATGTGCTGCGTCAAGTTTGGAAAGTGAATTAATAAGGACGTCCAAAGGGTCGCTTGAAAAAGCTTCATAGGTGCGCAGACCATATATAGGGCGCTCCGTCAGATACGCTTCTGCAGCGGCCGTCGCCGAACCATTAAAAAAAGCATTGTAGTCATCGTGTCTCTCGACTAGCCTTGCGTGTGGATACAAGGACAAAAGGTTTTTTTCAAACAAAGACTTGCGCGCCGTGGGGACCGCAACATAAATGCTCGTTTGCAAATTGCCCGCAGGGTTTGCTATCTCAAAGGAAAAATATTCGCCCTTGTTGGCATTCATTTGATGCATACTTCGATACACCTGGTCCATGAGCGACACAAACTCATGCATCGCTCGCGCCGGGTCACTACTTCGCTCGTTTTCTTTGTCTATTTTTGAGACCGTTACTTCATAGAGTGTCAGCGTGAGTGCATGTCCGTAGCTCGAATTAATTTTGGGCGCCGGCAAACCTTCATGTATCCACTCTACAAGCACACGATGGAAGTCGTCTATCAAATGTGGGTTCCCTACTTTTTCGGCATATTGTATAGCGCTTGAGACTCCTTTCTCTTGCAACACATGCAAAATTTCTCCCATTTTTTCGTCATGTTCTTCAGGCGCCAGCTTTAAAGTGAAAGCCTGCGGGTGCACGGACACTCGCGGCAAAATAGCAGGCGACGGCACCTGTGCGCTTCTCTGCCATACTTCCCCGACAGCTCGGTCTACTGACCGGTCGTGCGCCACACCAGACTCGAGCGAAGACTCGCGCTCTAGTTGTGCTTCAATATGCGCGGCCCTTTCTTGGAGTTGCACTAATTCAGCGCGAGCCGAGTCTCGCATTTTTTCAACCTCAAGCCTCCTTGAGTTCTCCATATATACTTTTAGTATAACAGAGGTTGTAAAGAGCCCTTGTGTATAAATAAAAAAGCCGAGCATAGGTTGCTCGGCTTTGAACTTGAGGTCGCTTAGACCTGCTGCAAATTATTCTTCGTTGCCGGGGTCACCATAGTGAACCATGGACCTCTCGAGCCTTTTCCAGTCAAGCGTTAGAGTGGTCGGAGAGCGTTTGATATGGGACCCAACAGCCCGGAGCGTAGCCTGAGCTAAGGGTACATTAAGGCAACCACCCATATCATTTTTTCTTTGTTTGCGAATAGCTGCGAAAGCCTCTTTTGTACGGCGATTAGGCAAGGTTTTTCTCCGTTTACTTCTTAGGACGTTGACACCTATATACCTATGCAAAGTACACAGTGCCGTTTTTGTTATACAGCACCTGCTGCTCTAGTCAATAGAACTATGAATTCGACCGGTTATCGCCAACTAGCGCTTTGATTCGCTCTTCAATAGGTGGGTGGGTGGAAAAGAGTTTAGTTATAAAACTTCGGGCTTCACCACCACCAAAAGGATTCGATATATACAAGTGAGCTGTTGCGTTATTAGCCGTTTGCATGGGCAGTGAGTACGTCCCTATTTTTTGGAGCGCGGAGGCTAAGCCCTCGGGGTAGCGGGTCAAGAGCGCACCCGATGTATCAGCTAAAAATTCGCGGCGTCTGGAAATCGCCAGCTGTAGCAGTGTTGCAAAAATAGGGGCCAAAACAACAAGTGCAATTGCCAACACAGCAACAAGTGGATTTTGTTTTTCTTCACGGTCTCGACCACCTCCCAAAAATGTTGAGCGCCAAAAAAAATCTGCAATAATAGTTACAAACCCAACCAACACAACAGCTACAGTCGACACCAGCATGTCACGATTCCCGATATGCGAGAGCTCGTGGGCCAACACTCCTTCAAGCTCTTGGTGATTCATTATTTGCAAAAGCCCAGTCGTGACTGCAACTGAGGCGTGTGTTGCATTTCGCCCAGTTGCAAAGGCGTTGGGTGCCGCGTCGTCTACTATATATACTTTTGGTTTAGGCAACCCAGCGGTAATGGAAAGATTTTCGATAATTCGATTAAGTTCCAAATATTGTGGCCCGTCCGCAGGTCTAGCACGCGCCATCGCGATCACCACGGTGTCCGAAAACCAGTAGCTAAAAATATTCATCACCACTGCAAAAATAACCGCGATTACAAGAATACCCGGGTTGTGAAAATAATAGGAAATTGCCCACCCTATCGCAATCACAATACACAAAAAAACAAACATGAGTGCCCAGGTCTTAGAAATATTTTCAGCTTTGTGTGTATAGAGGGTAGCCATGTTCTTATTTTATTTGACCTCCCGCCAAGGTAGGCGGGCGGTGTGTTGAATATGTTGAATATAAATCCTATCAGGGAATACTTTATAAAATATTGCGAATGGAAATCGGACAAGAAACAGAACTCGGACACCCTCTCTATTTGACAAAGTTTTAGCACTCTCCGGAAAAGAGGCGATTCTTTCAATTTCTAAATAGATATAGTTCGTTAATTCGCGTGTAACTCGTGCTCCATATTGGGTACTTCGCTCAAGAATATTCTCTAAATCATTCGAATATTTTAGAGAATACTCAATTTTCATATGGATGAAAATTTCTTGTATATCTCTTGCATCCGGGCAGGAGTAGTCGGGCCACTTGCATCAGCCTCATCAAGCGCTTGAAGCTCGTCGGATGTGGCAGTGTATGCTCCACTAGCGCGCATCTCAATATCGCTTGCAAAATCTGCTAGTTCTTGCTGATCGGCCTCTGGCCAATCTTGTGCTCGCTGTAAGATTTCTAGTAGTTTTTCACTCATACTGGAATCGTACCACAAACATACAGTGATTCAAGGCCACCTGGCTCAGTACCCATTAATACAGTTTCAAAAGTAAGTATATGATTATACCTATCCTAGAAACTACCAGCTTCCACCGCCACCTCCTCCCATACCACCTCCAGAAAATCCGCCTCCACCCGAACCCGAGCCTCCACCGGGTGCAGAAGCAAGCGTTGTAGCTGCTACAGAGTTAAACGAATGCATCGAATGCGCAAACACAATACTGTTAAAGCCCGTCAAACTCTGGTCCGAGTACCAACTTGGTGGTTGAGTGTACATTCCTTCAAATTGCCCGGCCCAGGCAACCTCAACGCCGAGGACCATCGCATAGGGCAATAGTTTCTCAAACAGCTCCGGACTTTTTTCGGGAGCATTATGAAAGTTAATACGATCCTTTTCTGCAACCTCTAAATACAATTTAAGTCCTCGACTATACTCTCTTGCAAGAGCACCTTCCTTTGTAACAGCAGGCATAAAAAATCCAAACCCTAAAATCAATAACCCACTCATGATCCCACTTACCCCAGCCGCGAGCCCAAGCACACTACCACCCCAAATACTTCCAAACAATATGATTACACCCACAGTCACATATCTCATGCGGGTTGCGTTTGGGTCCCGCACATAATATTTTTTTTGCACTAAAGACTGCAGCACTTCTGTTTTTACTTGTGTTGCTGTTAGATAAAATTTTTCTTTAAGGTCAGAAACTTTTACTTCATTCCCCTCTTTGAATAACCCATTGAATAAAGTTTTATCAAATACTCCTAAATCCCCACCATCTTTTTGTTTTGTGAGCGTATACTCATTGGAGTTGAAAATGCCTAAAATTTTTTGCTCAGTCCTCTTAATATGAAGATATCCTTGTGTGGCCAAGTACACAATTTCGGCCGACACTGCTTCGTTTGTGGCACCCGTTTTTAAAAGTGCTAACATTTCAACCGGCGTTAAGTGGTCAGGAGCTTCGTATTCGGGGATTATAGTACCCCTACCACGGGGGTCGCGCCCTTTTGTATACCAAAGGTACAACATGCCAACAAACACGAGTATTGGAACAAAAAGAACAAAGTTGTCTTTTATAAACGCTAAAAGATTTTCAAGGAATGTCGGATGATGCACTATACCCAGCGGAAACCCAAGTGCAATAGTTAACCCTTCTCCAGCACGAAGCTCCCGCGTTATGGCAAAAACATTTTCGCCCGAACCATTGGCCTTACTGGTGCACGTTTCATTACTACCTGCAGCTCCTTGGTAGCAGGAGAGTTTCAATTGTGACGGGTCAGTCGACTGCGGCAAGAGTACAGTCGCAGAGGCTTCCGTTATTGGGACCTTCCAACTATTTCCTGTGACGTTCCAATATATTTCGTCATATTGGGGAAAATAACCAATTGCCCGAGCTACAGTGTAGTGAAGCACGTACGTTTTGCTTCCTGACACAAGCACATTAGGGTCACCAATTTTAAACTCAATATTTGAGCCAATTCGAGATGTGGCAAAAGGATACGGCTTTCCTTTTTCGTCTTGCACACTAACTGAGCCAACTCCAATAGATTTGTTGCCTGCTTGTGTTGAATATACAACAGGGATGTCACGAAAGATCCCATGATGCTCGGTGGTGCCAAAGTTGTAATGAATAGTTTCGGTAACATCAAACGTTGAGTCGGACTTAATGGCTACAGCTACATCAAACCGGTCTATGCGCTCGTCCGCACTTTGTGCATGAACCTGAGGAATCCACAATAAAGCACCGACAAAAAGAAGTCCAAGGAGAGAAGTAAAATACCTAGTCATGAAAGGAGAAATTTAGAACTTAACTGCAACCGGTTCGCGGGCTGCTGCGTCGGCTCCGTCCAATTCAAAAAACTTTTGAGATTCAAAGTGAAACATGTTTGCAATGATATTCCCAGGGAATACTTGCATAGCCGTTGAGAGGTCACGCACATTGCCGTTGTAAAAGCGTCGGGCAGCTTGGATCTTGTTTTCGGTATCAGACAACTCGGCTTGTAAGGAAAGGAAGTTTTGGTTGGCTTTTAAGTCGGGGTACGCTTCGGAAAGGGCAAAAATACTTTTAAGCGCGCCCGAGAGCATATTTTCTGCTTGAGCTTTTGCCTCTGGACCTTGTGCGTTCATAGCGGCGCTTCTAGCAGCAGTTACCCCTTCAAGAGTAGTTTTTTCGTGAGCTGCATAGCCTTTCACCGTCTCTAGTAGGTTTGGGATAAGGTCGTAACGACGTTTAAGTTGTACGTCAATGTCTGCCCACGCCTCTTTAGTATTTTGACCGAGTGTTACTAAATGATTGTACGAATACCAGATAAACATAACTAGTAAAGCCGCGACCCCTAAAACTATATATAAAATCATGCGTCAATAATACCACACTTCTCCATACAGCAAGGAGTACTTGACATTTAAACTAAAGGGTGTATAATATATTCAAACCCCGTTCTTTGGAAGGATCCACCGATGGCTGAAGAAAAAAAAGAAGAGAGGAAGAAAGGCGCGTGGCATGGCTACTTTTTAGGCTCGCCGCGGAACTTTTTTTACCATGTGGTTATGCCACTTGGGGTATTGATTGCGATTAACTACCTTTGCAATCATTACTTTACCAACATCAAACCTGTCGCTGCTTACCACTTGGGGCTAGCGGTAGGAGAGGCGGGCATACAATTTGCCGGCTTTACACTCCACCTTCTTGATACGTGGATGAACGCGATTATCGCGATCGCAATTTTCATATTTATATGGAAAAAGGCGTTCGGAAAAAAGCATTAACCCACCCTTCTTGCGTATTTTAGCAACAAAACCCCCGAGCAACTTTGCTCCGGGGGTTCTATATTTTAGTTTATGCGTATGTCGGGTTAGTAGTCCATGTCACCCATTCCTCCCATGCCACCTGGCATACCTCCACCCATCGGCTCTTTTTCGTCTTTTGGCTCATCTGCAATAAGAGCTTCGGTTGTAAGGAGCATGGCAGCGGCTGATGCTGCACGCTCAAGCCCTGTTCGAGAGACCTTAACCGGGTCTACAATTCCTGCGACAAGCATGTCGGCTACAACAGTGTCGTTAACTGCGTCATACCCGGCATTACCTTTTGCATTTTTAACTTTATCAACAACAACACCTGGGTCCACGCCTGCGTTAATAGCAATTTGTCGAAGTGGCATCTCGAGTGCTCGAAGAAGCACTTCATACCCCACACGCATATCCGGGGTCATTTTTTCCTTTTGCTTTCCATATGACTCCTGTACTTTTTGTGCGGCTTTAACCAGTGCAGTGCCGCCGCCGGGGACTATCCCCTCTTCAATAGCTGCTTTGGTTGCGTTTACAGCGTCTTCGATTTTAAGTTTGAGATATTTCATCTCGGTTTCGGTTGCAGCTCCAACGCGAATGACAGCAACACCACCCGAGAGTTTTGCCAACCTTTCTTCAAACTTTTCCTTGTCAAACTTTGAGTCAGTATTTTTGATTTGGGCGCGGATTTGCTCGATTCGCTCGTCGATTGCTTTTTTATCGCCTTTACCACCGACGATAACGGTAGACTCCTTGGTTGCAATAATTTTTGAAGCGCGTCCAAGCATGTCGAGCGTTGCAGCGTCGAATTTAATACCCACATCGTCCGAAATGACCGTAGCGCCCGTCATGACGGCAATGTCTTGGAGCATTTCTTTTTTGCGGTCACCGTAGCCTGGAGCTTTGATACCGAGCACATTAAACGAGCCGCGAAGTTTACTTAATACAAACGTTGTAAGAGCTTCACCTTCTACATCGTCTGCGATGACTACCAAGTCTTTTTTGCCGCTTTGCCCGATTTTCTCCAAAAGGGGCAGGATTTCTTGAATTGAGGAAACTTTTTTGTCGGTGATTAAAACAAGGGGGTCCTTGTAACTTGCCTCCATGCGAGAAGTGTCGGTCACCATGTATGGCGACACATACCCCTTGTCGAACTCGAGCCCTTCGACAACTTCTTTCTCGATTCCCAGCGACTGTGACTCTTCAACTGTGACAACACCGTCCTTACCTACTTCTTTGATAGTGTCAGCAATTATAGTACCGATTTCCTCGGACTCAGCTGAAATTGTTGCCACTTGGCGAATTTCTTCATCTGTTTGGATTTTTTTAGCAGAAGAGCGCAGAGCTTCAATAGCTTCGGCTGCAGCCTTTTCAATGCCGGCACGAACTCCCATGGCCGAGAGTCCCATTTCCGTGTGCTTCATGCCCTCTTCGATCAAAGACTGGAGCAACACGACAGAAGTGGTGGTTCCGTCGCCTGCGATGTCATTTGTTTTTGAGGCAACTTCTTTTACTATCTCTGCCCCCATATTTTCAAATTTATTTGAAAATGAGATCTCTTTTGCAATCGAGACGCCGTCGTTGGTGATTGTGGGGCCACCATAGCCTTTATCAAGTGCCACATTTCGGCCTTTTGGACCTAAGGTAATTTTGACCGCATTAGAAGCTTTGTCGATACCACTCTTGAGCATGCGGCGTGCTCGTTCGTTGAAAATTATTTGTTTTGCCATGTGATTTTGTTATTGAATAATTGCTAAGATGCTCGATTCTGGAACGATCAAGTATTCAACTCCCCCTACTTTAACTTCGTCAAAACCATATTTAGAAAACATAACTTTGTCTCCAACTTGGACCGACAACTCTTGCCTTGTCCCGTCTTCGGAGCGCTTTCCAGGGCCCACTGCCACCACGGTGCCTTGCTCGGGTTTTTCTTTAGAGGAGTCAGGGATAACTATCCCAAACGCCATCAAGGTGCCCGACTCCTCAGGTGATAGAGCCTTAACCACGACGCGGTCGCCCAAAGGAGATATACCAACTGAGTTTTGGGCGGGGGTCTCCGCAGCTCCGGGCACAACAGACACCTCGATTACTTTAGAGACTTTTGATTTACTGCCCCTTTTCTTGCTGACTGGTTTTGACACCTTTTTAGCACTTTTTGCTTTAGTATTTTTTTTCATAGATTATAGAATTTAGCCGAAATAATGCTGCGTTACAGGTAATAGCTATGCAGCAGGTTTTCAAGCACTTAGGTTAGATTGGTAATAAAAATGCCCCACTACTTTGGTAGTCGTGCCAATAATAGACAAAAAACGCGGTTAGTCAACGACTAGTTGACTAAAATAAAATACCACGCATGATATTGGAAGAATTCGTACCTGAGATACTACATGATAAAACACCTCAACACTCTTCGCTGGTTCATCGCAAATGGCATGGCAGGGTTTCAGGATTTATGTGTCGGAGCCCTCGTCGCTGCAGCCGTGTGGAGATTGGCTGAGTACTTGCACTTTCATGAGTCTGTCCCCTGGTGGTACATACTCATCGGGAGCATATTTGCGCTCGCTCCGGATTTTGATGTTATTAAAGATATTCTTTCAAAAACTCATATAACCTACGACCATCACACTACGTATTTCCACCGGCCGATCAAATTTATGCCCACCACACTTAGTTTGGTAGCAGTGGTGGGAACATTCGGGGTGGGGTTTGAAAAAACAATGGTGTGGGAAGTGTTGGCAATCATTTGCCTGCTCTGGCATTACCTACATGACTATCCACTGGGTGACGGGTATCTTAATTGGTTTTACCCTTTTACTCCCGATAAATTAATTCCAAACGACCACGATGTATGGTTGCAAGAAAAGTGGTATAAACCAAGCGAACGCTCGGTGGAGGAAATAGTTGTTGGAATTGTATGCCTAACTATTGCACTTGTGCTTATAGACCAAAGCTGGTGGATATTCCCAACCATATTTGTCTTAGTAAACGGCTTATGGGTCTTTTGGAGTCCAACCCTACAGAGGTACTTACATTCGCAAAACACTAAAAATATTGACTAATTAGTTTTTAGTTGTAATATATCTGAAGTTAAAGGATACAGGAGGAAGTAATGCGCGACGAAACATACGCTCGTGAATTATTCAACAAATTGTGGTGGGTACAAAAAATGCTCCTTAGAAGTGGGAACCCGCGACAACTAGAGAACGAGACTAGAACGTACTTAGCTTGGTGTCCTCGTTGTCGGAGTCCTCGCGTCCTATCCGCTAGCGGATTTTACGCTAACAACGAACGCCTACCCTGCCACAACCCCGCTTCAGGTCACCATACTGCTCACCGATTTTGACCCCACACCAAAGCTCCTGAGGGAGCTTTTTTTATTTGCATGAAATAGTTGTTGTGGTATAGTGCCCGTAATGACATTGCACGGCATATTGCCGTTTATTCAAATCATTCTCTCTGTCGCACTCATTGGGTGTGTGCTTTTGCAGCAAACAGGAGCAGCCTTGGGAGGCGCTTTTGGGGGCGACAACTTTAGCGCCGCCTATCATACCCGTCGCGGCAGCGAGAAATATTTGTTTTATGCAACTATTGTCATTGGCGTTTTGTTCGTAGTTTCGTCATTTGTGGCGTTTCTCATTCACTAATACTAGACAACTAATTATTGCTCTTTATGCGCAGCAGCCCGGATCCGGCTGACTCTCGTGTATCTCGAGGGTCGCTCCAAGAAACTATCCGTTCCTTTTCAGCAAGCGGGCGGCTTTTATTTATATTTTTTTCTGCACTCTTAGTACTGAGCTCCTGCATATTGCTGTACATGCTCAACAATGCTTTACTCGTTGAAGTGCCGACCCACGGCGGTTCATACTCCGAAGGTTTGATTGGGGCTCCACGTTTTATAAACCCAGTACTGGCAGTATCTGATGCCGACCATGACGTAAGTGCCGTCGTGTTTTCAGGCCTTCTTCGCGCCACTCCTGAGGGCACCTATGTTCCAGATTTAGCGGAAAAATACACCATATCACCTGATGGTAAAACTTACACTTTTACCTTACGACCCACTGCAACTTTTCATGACGACAAACCCGTTATGGCAGACGACATCGTGTTTACTATTGCAAAAACTCAAGACTCAGCACTCAAAAGCCCTGAGCGTCCCAACTGGAACGGCATCCAGGTTCAAAAAGTAAGTGACAGGGTCGTCTCTTTTACTCTCAAACAAGCATATGCTCCTTTTATCGAAAACCTCACGTTGGGGATTTTGCCCGAACATTTATGGGGAAATATTTCGGACGAGGAGTTTGCCTATAGCAACCTCAATATGTATGCGGTCGGTTCCGGACCGTACAAAGTCGACTCAGTAGCCCGTACATCTTCTGGTGTTCCTTCATCTATTACACTCAAAGCCAATGAACATTTTCTTCCTCATTCTCCATACATAAGTACTCTTATTTTTCATTTTTATCAAAATGAAGAAGCGCTCATTACCGCTGTTAAAAAAGGTGATGTAAGCGCGGCAAGTGGCATTTCGCCCGCCCGCGTACCTGAACTTACACACATGCGATTAGCAGCTGCCCCTCTTAATCGAGTATTTGCTGTATTCTTTAATCAAAATCAGTCGGAGGTGTTGCGTGACCCGACTGTGCGTGCTGCTCTGAACAGTGCAATTGACCGCACCACACTGGTTAAACAAGTCCTCAACGGGTATGGCACGCCATTGACGGGACCTTTGCCCCCGAGTGTTGCCACTGAATCCACGGCAACCGCATCTTCAAGCAGCAACAAAGCTGTTGATGCTAAAAACCAATTAATACTTGCAGGATGGGAGCCAGGACAAGACGGTGTACTTCAAAAAACAACAGGCACCGGAAAAAATATAAAAACGCAAAAAATTAAGCTTTCGCTGTCCACAAGCAATGTGCCGGAGTTGCGCACTGCTGCCGAATTTATACGCCAAGCTTGGAGTGCGATGGGAGCGTCAGTTGAAGTACATATATACGAACAAGGAGATTTAACACAAAACGTGCTACGACCTCGAAAATACGACGCTTTGCTCTTTGGCGAAGTTATTGGTCGCGAACCTGATCTGTTTGCCTTTTGGAGCTCGTCTGAGCGTTTAGACCCAGGACTCAATATTGCGCTGTACACAAACTCAGCCGTAGACAAACTGCTGTCTCAAGTACGAAGCACATCTGACGACACCCAAAAAGCACCCCTATATAAACAGTTTACTGACGCAATTAACTCCGACCACCCCGCTGTATTTCTCTATGCGCCTGATTTCGTGTATATTGTTCCTAAAGACATCCAGGGCCTTAATCTAGGATTTATAGAGACCCCGAGTGATAGATTTTTGAGCGTAGCAAATTGGCATCGTGAGACTGACCGCGTATGGCCAATCTTCGTACGATAATCAGTATCGAGACACTAACCTATTAATTATTTAAAGCAGCACGTTATGGAACAAGAAAATAAACCACAAAATTCTCGCCGCTCACCCGGCAGTAAACCCACTAATGGACCTCGCAAATTTGGCGCTCGTCGCCCTCTCAACCGCCGTGGTGGGCGCAATAATGGACCCCGCCCGCATCAGTCGCCGCCGCCTCGTGAAATATCCGAGCCTGGCGCGACAAACGCAAGCCAAAATTCTGACGAGCAACAGATCCCCCCACTTGAGGCAGGAAATATCCGTATAATTCCTTTGGGGGGTGTTGAAGAGATCGGCCGCAATATGACCGCTTTCGAATTTGGTGATGACATTATTATTATCGATTGTGGTTTCCAATTTAAAGAAGACGATACACCAGGTATCGACTATATTTTGCCAAACACCAAATATCTTGAAGACCGACAGCACAAAATCCGCGGTATGTTTATCACTCACGGCCACCTCGACCACATAGGCGCCATACCCTACGTTATCGACCGCATAGGCTACCCACCTATTTTTACACGACGTTTAACTGCTGTCATGATCCGCAAGCGCCAGGAAGAATTTCCAAATTTAAAACCTCTCGATATCCACGAGGTTGAAAAAGAAGACACTATTAAAGCAGGTAATATCCGGGTTAAATTTTTCTCGGTCTACCATACTATCCCCGACTCAATGGGTATTGTTATAGAAACCCCTTATGGCGAGTGTGTATTTACCGGCGACTTGCGCTTGGACCACTTAGGGGGGATCCCGACCGAAACCGAAGAAAAAGAATTTGGCTACTTTAAAGACAAAAAAGTGCTCTTTCTTGCTGCGGACTCGACAAACGTTGACAAACCAGGTTTTTCGGTGCCAGAGCGAGTAGTACAAAAAAACTTAGACGAAATTATTACCAACGCGACTGGCCGGCTTATCATCGGCACCTTCTCTTCACAACTTGAGCGCATTATGCGCATGCTCGAAGCTGCTGAGCGCTGTGGCAAAAAAGTACTTATCGAAGGAAGGAGCATGAAGGTCAATATTGAAATAGTAAAGCATTTGGGCATGCTCAAGGTAGCAGACAAAACGTTTATAGGCGCCGAGCAACTTGAGAGTCTTCCCGACAGTAAGATAGTTATTTTAGCCACGGGGGCACAGGGCGACGAATTTGCGGCACTGATGCGTATTGCGCTCAAAACTCACAAAAATGTCAAAATTAAAAAAGGTGACACAGTTGTACTTTCCTCTTCAGTTATCCCCGGCAACGAACGCTCGGTACAAAAACTCAAAGACAACCTAAGTAGACAGGGCGCACGCATTGTCCACCGCGACACGATGGAGGTCCACGCTTCAGGCCATGCTAACCGCGACGAAACATTTTGGATACATTCCAAAATTAACCCAAAATTTTTTATGCCCCTGCACGGCTACCACTACATGTTACGAGTACACGCGGACATTGCTAAAGCATGTGGTCGTGCTGAAAGCGACATCGTCATCCCTGACAACGGCGCAATACTGGAGATCCAGGACGAAGGCCAAAGCTTTGTGCGCCTCAATGTAATGGCTCCAAATAGTTTACGCTTGGTGGATGGCTTCTCGATCGGCGACATCCAAGAAGTGGTTATTCGCGACCGAAATGTGTTGGCCCAAGAAGGTATGTTTGTCATCATAGCAACCGTCAACCCCAAGACCGGTAAACTTCGCAAGTCCCCCGACATTATTTCTCGCGGCTTTGTCTACTTGCGCGAAAATCAAGACTTACTTTCTCAAACCCGCCTTATCATCAAAAAAACTATTGAAGACACAACGCAGGGCATGCAACCGGTTAACTTCGACTACGTCAAAAATAACGTGACCGACGCGGTTGCCAGGTTCCTCTTCGAAAAAACTAACAAACGCCCTATTGTTATCCCGGTCGTACTCGGCGTTTGACGAAACAAATAATTTAAGGTATTATATTTTTGGACCCATTGACGTCTCGTGGGATACGTTCAAGGAGCTTTATCATGGACGCTCGGGAACAAAGTAGAATGGCCCAGATTTTAGTGGCCGCTACTGACCATCTTGTTAAAGAACGCGGCGGAAGGGTACACTTGTCCTTCGGACGAGCCAGGTTCTTGCAGACAAGAGTTGTACTATGTCAGATCACTTGGGATGGGACGCTGAAATGTACTCTTAAAAAAGGCACAAGCAAGGTCACCGTAGAAGATACGTCAGACAGATCCTTGTACCGTCTTGACCTCTGTCTCAAATATTTGCTCTGGACAATTCCACAGCAGACATTGGTTCTCGACCTGAAAAGTATTGTGGGTAATCGGACGTCTCTTAGCCTTTCTCCTGATCGCTCCGGACTTCTTGCCTGTACAGACATAGACACTACATATACCAAGGGTAGTTTCATCATACATTTTACGGATAAGGGTATTGTTAAAATACCTGTAATAAATCTTGAGTATGTGAATTTTACTTCTAAACCTCATTGAGGTTTAGAATTCGGTACAAAAACCACTCTTCGCTGAGTGGTTTTTTCTTATCAGAGGGAATACGCTCAAATAAAAATCTCCAGTGTTAGTGGAGACAAGTTATCTAAGCGCATTCAAGAATACTAGCGGTGCAATTTACATCATCAGGTAAATATTGAAGAACTTCCATGGCGAGTTTTGACTCGCACTCTCGCCTCACACTTTCGTCAACAGAAGTCTCGAGCGCAACTGTGATAAAGCAGTGTTTACCTTGCCCTGTCTCTAACCTTGAATTGAGGGATATTTCGTCCGCTTGGCCAGCAATTGCTATACCACACTCATACATCACATCAAATATTACTCCCCTAATCCCATCATTTATACCTGGTAGCTCTGTAACATCTGGGGTATTCACAAACAGCATGTCGACACTGTTCATATTACTTATTCCTTTGTGAGTGGCTAAATCGGATAGTACCTGGTATAACAAAAATCAGCAACCATTCAAAGGAACCTCAGAAATGGAAGAGGGCCCGACCAAAGGGCACGTTGCATCATGGTGCATATATTGCCGACTAGAGCGAAACTCTCTGCCCGAGCATTTATCAGGCTGTCCCAATAGTGCCCTGAGGCAACTCACCTTCGATATCTCTGTATCCCACTTCCAACTTGGTCAGGAGCATCGAGGCGAAGGGTACGAAAGTAACGAGTGGCTTGTTAAGGAATATCCATCCTATGCGCTTGGCTTTTTGTTCCCTACCACAAAGAAGAAGTTGTGCATCAGATAACGCTGAAATATTCAGCGTTTTATTTTTTAATTTCAAATTTTTTTGCTTTTTTCTCTATCAGATTTTCTTTGAGCAGCACAAGTATTTCTTTTTCAATTCGACTATTTTCAATTTCATTGACTTCTATTCTAAGAGCGTGAGCGGTAGCACTAATAAGTTTCTGCTTCGTTAAAGAAGTGACGAGCAGTTGCCGGACGATTTCTCCGCGAAGTTGCCTTGCCGAGCCTTTGAATTTTGGCTGCTTTGTATAGTGTTTACTTTTACTGTTCAGGCGTACCCCCGATTGCTTAAGGTAGGAGCCATAGTCCATAAGTGCAGCATAAAAATCTCTCGGCTGCATTTTTGAGCGAGTGAGTGCATACTTTATGAGTGGCAACAATTCTGTGTCTGAAATTTTTTCAGAATTATTTTTAATACTTTTCATAGAAAAAGATTTATTTTCTATTTTGTTATTTTGTAAAATACTAAAATACATAAAGACAGTGCGTATATTTGTTTCAATAAATACCACAGGCTGGTTATAGGCAAAGGCAGCGATTGCTCTTGCAGTGTATGGCCCTACACCGGGCAAACTTTCTAGTACAAAAACATCTTTAGGGAATTTTCCTTTATATTTTACAACCACAACTTTTGCTGCCTCATGCAAAAATTTTGCGCGCCGATTGTAGCCAAGCCCGCTCCAAAGGGCGAGAACGTCGTGAAGATTTGCTTTTGAAAGTGCAGTAGCTGTGGGAAACTTTTTTATGAAAACTTCGTATTTGGGAAGCACCCTGTCAACTTGCGTCTGTTGGAGCATTACTTCAGACACCAAAACTTTGTAAGGGTCGTGAGTCTGCCGCCATGGCAAATGACTGCGACCATGCTCCGTATAATATTTTTTAATTTCTTTAATAAGCGGCATACGATGCAAAGCAAAATTTTTAAAAAAGTCTAGGTGGGGACGTGCCGCTTTTTTAAGGAGCATAGCGACTATAAAAAAGTGCGGATGAAGACTTTTTTAAAAATTTTGCTTTGCTTATCATAATACCAAAAAATCCCCCTATCAGTTGATGGAGGGATTTTTTGCATTTCGGCTGAGAGCCGGAATTAGAGGGGGCAGTTGTTACTGCTGGCCTTCCTTAGGGCGAGCGTAGTCCACTTTGAGCATGCGGCCTCCGAACTCCTTGCCATTCCACATGGCAATTGCGCTGTCAGCTGCTGCCTCATCTGCCATCTCAATGAAGCCAAATCCGCGAGATTCGCGAGTCTCACGATCCATAACAATGGATGCTGAGACAACTTCACCTGCTTTAGCAAATGCATCTTGGAGCTCTTCCTTCGTGGTTTTCCACGGGATGCCACCTACAAATAACTTTTGTACCATAGTTGCGCTATCGAATGAATTAATAGGGCTATTTGCCCCGTTCTTCTCGTAAGGCGACCTCCCCTACATTGCCGCACTGCGGACCGGAGAACTTACTTAGGAACAGCGCTAGGATACCATGAACACAGTCAAAGCACAATCTGCAGAATCTACTCCGACACGAGTCGAGCGTATACCACCAGACGCTTATTGAAAGACCTCGCATGAGCATCCCACTCCCCTGCACAGGTTATAAGTACCACACCAGACGGGCCGTCAATCGCAAATATTCTTTCTAGTGGAGCTTCGTCATTTGTATAGTCCTCTATATCAGTCACTACAAAGACAAGCCTTTGTGCTTGCGCATTAATGACCACAACAGTATCCCCCACTTTGACTAAAGAGAGATGTTCAAATACACCCGCCCTGGTAAGTGCGTTATTTACATGACCATCAAATACGGCATTCCCGGCAGCACCAGGAGAAACCCCGAGGGTATACCAACCTACATTACTAAATTTTGTTGGAGTTGCCATAGCACCTGCTTTTGTTTTTTGAACTTCTTCAACTTCTGCATTAACACCAATTGCCGGCACGCTAATACGTGCCGGTACAAGTGCAGGTGCACTGTCTAGGTATATAGGTGAGGTTGCGGTCACAACCGGCTTTGAAACTGCACTCTGAAGTGGATAGGCTCGTATTCTATGTACTACGTCATTTGCGCCATACACAACCACTAACCCACCCAAAACAGCACAGGTTATGTGGACTATATACTGACGCACTTTTGAATAGTTATTATTGCGCAATGGATACGAACGATTTTCTAACATACGGAGTTATGAGGACACCAACACCTGCTAGTGCCAATACAGCAAATATCCACTGAACAAGTGATGCTGGGCCAAATCCTGTGTTAGGAAGCCTTGGTGCTGGCACATATTGCGCAGTAAAAGTTGCAGGGCCTACAATGGTGGTGTTTGAAATAGTTGAAATAGTTGTAGGTGGAGGCATCACAGGTCCATGTCCGCCCACTACGTTGACAGTACATACCGCTGTTTGTGTTCCGTTCGAGACACTGACAGTTTGCTCTCCAGAGTTTTGAAGTACGGTGTTAAAGACAGGGCCAATCGCTTGGTATGTAGAGTGACCCGTAGACCATGTATAAGGGTTCGTGCCTCCGATTGCAGTAAAGTGTACACTCTGTCCAAGACTCACTGTTTGGTACGCTGGCGCACAGGTTAAGACATTTTGCGCGTAAGGGTATGGATACTGGTAAGGTGTCACCGGCACGCTATACGCATAGTTCGGGCTCATAGTGATAACACATGTTTCTTCTTGTGAGTATATGGTCCCCGTACAACCTCGAGAATACGTTTGGGTGTAATTTTGCATAGGAAGCACTTCGACAGTATATGCACCTTGGAGGGTGACGGTGGTGCCGCTTTGTGAACCCGCAAATGTTTGCTGGGGCACACTCTGAGCATGCACTACCACAGTGAAGTCTGCAGGTACGCGAGATGGCTGGTTGCTAGTAGGGAGAGTAACCACATAGACGTGTAGCATTCCAGGCTGGGCACAGGTGCCAGTACCATTATAAAAGGGGTACGTGCAGTTGTAATTTTGAGCATACGAAAGCACGGGGAGAGCGGCGAGAGCGAGTACGAGGGTAAAAACAGCCTTACGCGAAAATGTAGAAAACAACATAATACTTATAGATTAGATAATAGAATGCACCAGGCCCTAATAAGAAGCTCGGCGCATCCTACCACCTTTTTAAAATAAGGCAAGTCGTTGGAGTTTTAGTCTATAGTCCAGGGATAGCGACTCCTTGCGACTGGAAAAAGGCAGGGAGAAGCGGGATGAGAAGGGGTGCTAGCAGTAAAGGAATAACAAAAGTGGCAATAGTAATAATGCCAGTCCACTTTAAAATTTTTCGCGTTTTTTCTGTAGAAACATACAGGGCGTCGATCTTTGCTTCTAGCATATCAAGTTTCGACTCAATTTCTGGAGTAAGTTCCGTCATAGAAACCAGTGTAGCATAGTCTACAACACTGGTTCGCGGTCAGGGTGGGTAAAAAATCTTCCAATAATAGTGTAGCGGTCATACCCATGGAATATAAGAGCAAGATTGAGCCCCACCAATACAAGGTGCGGCCACACTGACTCTCCAAACACCACCACTGACAAACTAAGCCAAAAAAGAAAGAAAATTGCGGTCCAACGAAGCTCCACACCTAGTATGATAAATACTCCAATGAGTATTTCAATAATAAAAGCACCGAGCACTATAAACAGTGGGTCGAAATGAAAGTAGCTTGTTAGAGAATATTTTTGAATCGTTTCAAGCGCTAAGTTACTATGAAGAAATTTTGCATATACGGCTGCGGCCATAACCGACATACCAAACCCAATGCGTAATAGTAAAAAACTTCTTGACTCAAAATACGTAATAATTTTTTTAAGCCATACTTGCCGGGCCTGCTTTTGACCATCAAGCGACACTATGCCCCCTCCTACAATTGCAACCAAGAGCATTTCGCCTATAAAATTACTATAGGTAACCATGTATACCCCAAAAAATAAGACTCCCACTCCAAATATACACAAAGCCAAAAGTGCAGCGAGCCGGGTTAGATAGCCCAGAGCAATACAGAGTCCAGATATAAAGAGTGCTATTTGTAAAAATAAAGCTACAGGGCTCGTTAGTGTACTAAGAGGCAACTCCGGACCAAACAAACTATTGTAGTAAGCACTAGTCATGAGACACACGCCAAGCGTCACACGAACAATTAAAGGTGCAAAATGTTTCATACGCATAAACGAGGGGTACAGCATTTTTTCAACCCTTCGAAAAAGCGAGAAACAAAATATGGTAACTACAACTAAAAAAGAAACTATTCCCCAAAACACAAAAAGTGATTCATGCTCTGAAATTGCAAGAAAAGGATTAGGCGAAAAAGAAGATACGCCTTTGTGTATTTCTTCTGGGGTTAGTACATATACCTCGTGAGCAGAAGACACGAGTGGCGCTAGTATTCCTACCCCCACGGCAGTTATCCATGCACTAACCTTTTGAAAATTTGTCATTCTTTTTAGCATAACGCAAAATGCTCCTACAGAGTAGGAGCATTTTGGAACGAGTCAAAGAATAGTTAGTGACTTGTGGTTGAAGTAGTGGCAGGAGTTTTAACTTTTGTGGTTGAACTAGCAGTAGCACTGACCGCAGGAAGGGCCTTAAGACCCTTGGTTACAACCTCTGCGTCCTTGCGGGCTGCAACAAGATCCTTGTGTGCACTTTGTATATCTGCGCGGGCTGTTTTGAGTGCAGCAGCGTTTTGAGTTATTTTTGTTTTGTCTCCTTCGTCTGGTGCCAAGGCAGAGCTCACAGACACCGCAGCTTGTGCTTGAGTACTCGCATCATTTAGTTTTTTACTCATGTCGGTCAAAGCAGTGAGGAGCGCAGTCACATTTGCACCGGTACTTTGGGCCGACGACAATCGTGCCTGAAGCTTAGCTCCCAACTGATTCATCATGGTGATAAGAGTAATTTCACGGTCAGCAGCAGTTGCAATACGTGCTTGAGGCACTATAAGCATATATACCCGGTAGGACTCGGTAATAGTTTTAATATCAGTTTTCAAAGTTGCAGCATCTGTGTCTGCATCAATTTTTGCTTTTAGTTGGTTAAGGCCTGTGATGTGATTTTGAACATTTGTCGTTAGCTTTTGTTTAAACTCAGCAGTAACTCGCTGCGTAGCATCAATGCGTGTCGTGAGTTCATTTAAAGATGCAATTCGTCGGTCAATTTCTTTATCAGCCTTGTCTATTGCAGGTTGCAATTTAGCATCAACCTTTACTGAGGCTGTGGAGGAGGCTGACACAGCGCCTGCAGTAACTGCAGTTTTTGCTTCTGTTGTAACATTTACGCCTGCTGCATAAGCAAACACAGGAGTAAGAAGTGAGCCACCTACAAGGAGCGTGGCGAGTTGTACAAGTTTAATTCGAGTTTGGATAGTCATAATATAGTAGTGATTAGTATGCTTGAGCCATAGATTTATCATTGAGGCTCGAATCTACTGAAGCTGAGTCAGTAGTTAAACCTTGTATTTGCGTATCGATAGCAGCCATATCTTGAACAAGAGCAGCGTCATTAGCGTCATTAGCGGCGGCCATACCATTCATATTCATTTCTGGCTGAGGTGCGGGAGCAGGGTCTGGAGCGGTAACCGGCTGCACAGGAGGCGCAGTTGACACTACAGGTTTTGGTTTTAACACACCACTCCACATTACAAGCGATGCACCGCCTGCCAGCACAACAACTACAATAAGAATTTTAATTACATTAGACATACACCTTGGTTTTTATTATTGGTAAGCATACCTATAGTATACCGTTCTCAATTTATAATTTCCACAGGTTACAAGTCTAGCCTGTGAACGCCCGAAATATCCCCTACTTTGTTACTCATGTATAAAATAAATCATTTCGGTGCGGGGCCCCACCCATGTTGCAATGCCACTTCCTAAAACATTAAAACTTGGACCCAAATATCGAGGCTGTCTGTAAGTAACTAAATCAAAAAAAGCTTTTACTGTCGCCGGGATTTCTCGCAATGTATTGTTTATATACAAATCCCCCGAATGAGAAGCGTCGACGCCAACAGCAGAAATACCCATATGTCTGGCAATAAACAAAGCACGAGGGAGGTGGAATGCTTGCGACACAATAATCATTGAGGTTACCCCAAATATTTTTTTTGCACGAAATACACTGCTGTAGGTATCAAACCCCGCGTAATCAAGGAATATATCTGCCTGGGGCACTCCCTTGCTCATGAGATACTTGCCGACCGGATATACTTCGTCATACGCAAGAGAGCTGTTGTCACCACTCACTAAAATTTTGAGCACCTTTTTTTTACTATAGAGCTCATACGCAGCATCCGCCCTTTCTTTTAAAACAGGCGAAAGCGCCCCACTTGAGCGAACAGAAGCACCAAGAAGTAGTGCTACAGGTTTATTTGATATTTCATCCACATTTTCAAAAATGCTTGAATAGGTACTGACCGTAACGTACGTGATGAGCAACATACTAAAGAGGCCTACAATCGCCCCCATAACAATACTAGTAGTTACAACTTTTTTGAGTATACAAATGTAGTGCCGCATATAAAGATGAAAGTGTAAGTTACTCAAGAGAAAAACCGAACCCGTGACTTATTCATACCGTAGTATACCTTGGAGTAACAGGAGAGTTTTAATACTCATCAAGCGGCACCACTTCAGTCATTTCAGTCTCAGGAGCAGGTATTACACACAACACTTTTCCTGCAATCTTAAAGTCTTCCCGCAAAATTATGGGCTTAAACTTAGGATCTTTAGATTCAGGCCAAAGAATCGTCATCCCATCGCGCCTTTCGAGGCGTTTCACCGTCACCATGTCATTAACAATAGCTGCGACTCGGTCGCCATTTTGGGCCTGGTTAGTAAAGCGTATCAGCACATAGTCCCCCGTATTAATACCCGCGTCGTTCATGGAATTTCCAATCGCACGTACCGCAACAATACCTCCTTCTTCTTCGTCGACAATACTCTTATCGACTTCAATATATTCATCACATTTTTCTTGCGCAAAGACAGACAGGTCGTCGCAACCCACATTTGCTATAACAGGAATAGAAACTGTCCCCCACGCACCATCAACATTTCGAAGTTCGATATTGCGCTTAAAACCTCTATGACGAACTATATACCCTTTTTCTTCAAGAATATCGAGGTACTGCACTACTGTGCGCAAAGAAGAAAAACCCAATTTTGTACGCAATTGTTCTAAGGTTGGTGAGGCACTCGTTACTTCTAAATAATTTTTAACAACGTCCAGTACGCGTTGTTGCTTGTATGTCAATGCTCTGTTCATGTGTATAAATATAGCATAGTTTTATGAAAATATACACAAGATACACAAATTGATGTGTATAAGATACTGGAGCATACATCCTTAAAAATGGAATGACAGCGAGCTAAAAGAGGTTACGTATCGAAAGATCCGCGACGTCAATCTGTTTTTTACGTGAGCTGTGGTAGGGTTCGGCCATGAAAAATTTTTTATATACAAGCATAAGTATCCTTTTTGGTTTGTTGGTTACGTTTGGTTTACCTATTGCCGCTCAGGCAGCCTCCCCTTTTAGTGACTCCTTTGACACCTACAACGCGGGAAACCTCTATAGTCAAGGTTTGGTGGCAAAACCCTGACCACGCCTGGCAAGTAACAAGCCAAGGATGCTTTAGCATAAGTCTGAGTGACTCAGAGAACCGTTCTGATTTAATCGAGAGCCTACATTTTAAGCTGGTAGGTACTCGCGACAAGCTCTCACCGTCTCCTGGTATATAGATTTTATCAATCGCTCTGTTTGGACTAGTTCAGTGAATCCCTTCTGCAGAAAAAGCAACCGCACATTACTCTCTGCACTCGACGGCCTCACCAACACATCGTCCAAGGACACGGGCGGTCGCTCCAACGTCATAGTCGAGTTGCCGGCGTGGAAAGTGCTCGAGATGGTCACGGCGATCGCGGCTCTCGGCATGGCAGTGCGTCAGCACAAGGAGACGAAGCTGCACATCGCCGCCTAAGCAACGATCCTCGAACAGAGTCATAAGGGCGCCCACGGTTTTGACCGGCGGGCGCTCTTTTCTTTTAGGTTCTAATCTTTTCCTGTGCTTCCCTCTCCAGTGGCTTCAGAACCCTCTCAGTAAAATCGAAATAGCAAAAATTATATACTCCTCCATACGCCAAACAGGTTCTAATACGATTTAA
Organism: Candidatus Adlerbacteria bacterium; assembly: GCA_043784925.1. GTDB lineage: Bacteria > Patescibacteriota > Minisyncoccia > Phycocordibacterales > SBAW01 > GWA1-54-10. Next base: position 30,310 of record JAYVXU010000025.1, on the reverse strand, counting down.
TAGGCTCCCGACAATTGTAATTCTATATAGAAAAAGAGATTGAGGTAACATATACTACAGGTGTATGAAGCAAATTTTGGGAGGTATTGCGGTAGCATTGGGTGGGCTGGGGCTTTTTGTGGGACTTGTTTGGCTTGCAATGTATGCCACCAATGTTGAGCAGACCACCACTAACCCAATTCTGCGCTTAAGTATTGCACTTTTTATATGGAGCCTGGGGGCAATTATTTTTGCAGTTTTTGCATACGTGGCCTATCACGTATTGCGCCATTACACCGACCCCAACATGCCTCTTTCGCAAATGCGAAACCACAAAAAAGTCGGGAGCCCTGAGTTTGAGTAGAAAGTATTACCCCGACAGTTCTTCGTCTTCGTCGGTGTCTTCTTCGCCAATTAAGTCTTTGGTTTGGATAGGGCTTTGCACAAACGGGGTCCACTGTGCGTTTATGGGACCAAAGTTTTTTTCGTATTCTGCAATTTGGTGCGTTAAGTACTGAGACAGTCGCTTCATGTGTTGAGGAGTAAGAGCAAAAAAAGAGCCCCCCTCTCCGTTGAGCATACCCATCACAAACAACTCTTGCGACAACCCAATTACTACATTTTCACAAAACTGCTTTGGTACTTTATTGAGGTCCATAGTGGGTACATTGGGGTAAGTAATAGTACGTCTAGAGTATCAGATACAAACGAGCTTAGCTACGCAACACACTCGTCTGGGCAATTTTTATACGCTCCAGGCGGCGAAGTTCCAGGCGTAGCTCAACATGGTTTGGGATGGTTTCAGCAACTTTTGCCCAAAACTTTTTCGAGTGGTTGAATTCCTTAAGATGACATAACTCGTGGACCACAATGTAGTCGGTAAGTATGGGAGGCAGAAGCACTACTTTGTAATTGAAATTAAGGTTTCCTTTTTGGCTACAACTTCCCCACCGTGACTTGTGATTTTTAATAAAAATTTTTTTGATGGGCACTTGGTAGTGCTGGTTATAGTAGGTAATTCTTGCCTTGACCAATTGACGTGCTTCTTCACGCAATTTCAAATATTGTTTTCGATTTCGCCTACCGTACATCACACTACTATATACAAAAGTAAGGCGACTAAAAATGGTAAATCTATTGTGCCAATATGAGAGACTCACGGATTGTATCAAACTGAGCCAGCAGAGCCTCTTTATTGAAGGCCTGCACAGCCCCTTTAGAATAATTGCCAATGTTGGTGGAGTGGATAAAATATCGAACTGCGGTGCAAGGATTTGAGTTTTTGATAGCATACACTTTTTGCTCATAAAAGTTGCCTGCTCCAGCATCACTAAATGTTGCTACTGAATACTCAACATTCATGTCGGTTATTGTTTTTTCTGCAACTTGGTCAGACAAAAAAATTGTCGCAAGGCAGGTTGATGAGCCCGTCCACTGCTCGACCGAGACCCCGGTGTCAAACCCCGACATGTTTGTACCTTGGTATAGACTGGCGGGTATTGCAAACTTAACCCCTGGCACTGAAGACGATGCACCCTGCAAACTTTCAAAAATATAATCCTTTTTCAGCTGATACTGGGGAGGGTACCTCACCGACCACGCTTGATTAGTGGGAGAGAAAACTTGCCAATTTTCGCTGCCGGCCACATGACTTGCCGCGACACATCCTGAGTATGTTTCGACAGCGGGGATTCCTTCTTGAATAAACGCAGTGTTCCCTTTATTCCAAAAAACAAAGCTTTCGTCCGAGTTTGCATACCGTGCTCCCGAACCTGATTGGGCGTGGAGCAGAGTCAGAGACCTACCATCTTGTAAACTCAGGATGACACTCCCTTTGGAGTCTACTTCCCCACTGTCTGGTTCAAAAAACGATGCTCCTATTGTCTTTCCTTCCTTGCACGTATACGTAGCCTGGCTTATAAGTTTCGCACTGCTTTTTGGGACCATGTGTACATTTTTTCCCAACAGGCGGGCCATGAGCGGATTATTCTGATATTTCCATACAAGAAGAGCACCCGACAAAAATACTAGAAGTCCGAGACAGAGCATTCCTAACCCCTTATTTTGTTTAAACATCGCCCCTAAAGACTCATCCATTGTGTTCACTAGTATACAGTACGGAATGGCTGTTTAATATTTTATACAACATAAAAAGTCGCTCGACTGAGAGCGACTTTTTATGTTCTTTTAAACTTAGTTCACTGCAGCTCTGTCTTATTTGACCGTAATCATACCCTCTGCAACAGCATTCATATGGTCATGATAACTCCATGCTCCAACCTTACTAAACGTGAATGTGTATGAGGCAGAAGGGGCACACTGGTCAAACGATGCTGTAGCACCCGTCGCACAATGCTGAGCGCGAGTCGTATTGTCGTAGTTTGTATGTGATGGGTGAGGATCGGCGGCTACCCACATTTTACTTCCCGCAATGTCCGTAAAGGTAACAGTGCCTCCCTTAGCAATAGTGACATTTGTAGGAGAGAAATTTTTCCCATCATACGTAACCTTCGCCGTCATCGGAAGTTTTGAGGTATCGGTCGAAACTGAGGTGCTGGCCTCCGTAGTCGTTGGTGCGGACTGATAATTAGCACCGTTTGGGTTTGTGTTGACTTGCGTCTGACCGGTTGGAGATACCTCGGCTGTAGGCTCGGTTTGAGCTGTTGGCACTATCGTTGAAGCGCTTCCTTGGTTCCAAACGTAAAACCCGAGCATAAGAGCCACCAGCACAACTATAAGCACCCAGACCATTGTCGATGTTTTCATACCTTTTTTCTTGAGTTAGATTTAGTACCCAACTACTATAGCACAAGGCCTATTTTGAGAGAGAAACACAACGCAAACACAAGAGCTGATTGCGCCTTGTTTTGAGATATCTATTGCCGCACACACAGATCAAAATAGCCGTTTTTTCCGGCTTCTCTATCCAGTGTCCGTCTTGCTGGAAGGTCTTTCGCGGTTCCCGAAGGGGCGAATGACGCTTCTCCGGTATAGCTGGCTTCGCTATTTCTTTTTTCTCCATAGACTACACATTAGCAAACAAAACAATTTTTGTCAACATCAAAAACTTTCTGAACTATATCTCGCAATAAGTCCATTTTTAACCGCCAAACGATATACCCGGGCAAAGTAAAGGTAGGAGACGGCGCAATAGATAATCCCCAAGACCGAAGCCAGGAGTAAACTCGGGGTAGATACCTGCCCTCCTGTTACAATTGTTCGAATATTTTCAAATACATAGGTGGGAGGCAGGGCTCGAGACATTCCCTGCATCCAAAAAGGCAAAACTGCTACCGGGTAAAAAACGCCCACAAGCGGAGACAACATCTCCGGAATTGGCCACACAAACCATTCTGCAGCAGGACCAAAGCGTAGCACCAATGCTGCTGCAAAAATACCAAGTGCTACTCCATTTAAAAACAAAATCAAAAGTAGGGGTATTACGTATATCCCATAGGCGAGGATAGAAAATCCGAAAAATACTTTTGCAATTACGATCATAAACAAAAGGCCAATGACACTTGTTGCCATGCCTGTGGCAACAAGCGCCAACGCATACTCTCCTAAACCAAGGGGGGAGGCAAAAAGATTAAAGAAATTTTGTGCCCACACATCTTCAAAAAAAGCGGTTGCTATGCCATGCATAACACGGGTCGAAAAATACCACACCAACACGCCCCCTAAAAATAGTGGAGTAAACGTCTGGTCACCTCCGACCAAATGGGACAGATACTGACTTAAAAAGCCCCAGAGTAGGATATCAAAAAACACCCAACCAAAAATTTGTATAAGTCGCGTTGGGTTGTCTCGTATGAGATACCACTGTCGAAGACATAAAGCAGTAATACGGTTTATATTCATAGTTATTGTGTAAGAAAAAGAGGTTCACGAGCAACTGCGATAAAGAGTGCCTCTAAATTTTCCTTTCCATACTCCTTTGGAAGTGTTTTTGGGTCCCCTTCCAGCAGTGTTTTGCCTTTGGATAAAAAAATAACACGGTCGCACACATCTACAACCTCATGCATTGCGTGCGATGTCCACAAAACACATCGGTCCCCTTTTGCAGCGTAAGCTTTAATTTTTTCTCGCACTATTTGTGCAGTACTTGGGTCCAAGGATGCCGTGGGTTCGTCCAAAAGTAGTACTTTGGGTGAGCTTAAAAACGCTTTTGCTAAACCTACGCGAGTTTGCTCACCTGACGAAAGTACGCCGCATTTAGTATGCGCATACGAAGTAAGGTCAAATTCTTCTAGCATTTCTTTAATACGATCCTCAAGATGTTCGACACTATAGAGCATACCAAAAACACGAAGATTCTGGACTATGGTAAGGTTGCCGGGAAGTTGTGCATATACTGCAACAAAATTTGCTTGCGCCAAGGCCTGTGCCCGACTTGTAGAGAGGTCAAAACCATTGATTTTAATTCTCCCTCCTGTTGGTTCCAGCACTCCTAGTATCATCGTAAAAAGGGTAGTTTTGCCGGCCCCATTGGGCCCCAGAAGCCCTACAATTTCTCCCGGAGATACACGAAAGGATACGCCATCAACAGCAGTTTTGTTTCCATACTTTTTCTGTAGATCTTTAATCTCTAACATACGATTTGCACTCTACCATATCTTGTTCATCTCGCTATCACATAGCTACCGCTATGCACTGATATACAGGCTCACTATTAATGCGATATTTTAACCTATCATCGCAACGTGTGAGTTATTACTTGTTAATGCCTGTATACATTATTCTTTAACTTTAGTACTTATGATTACTTCACAGCAAAGAACAAAGTTACAACTGATACTTGCGGTAGCAGTTTTAGCTATTATCACATTAGTATTATTCAACTCAACACATTCCCAGTCGGCACGTGCTGAGCAAAATACCACAAGTAGCGCCTCGTCTACCATGGGCATGGCTTCTACTACAACTTCTACCACTGGGACCAGTACCACTATGAACATGGGTATGGGTACCAGTAGTGGGACTACACCCACCACAATGGGCATGGATGGAGTCACTGGCTCTTCAACTTCCACTAGTACAATGAGCACTTCGACTCAATCCTCGGGAACTACTACATCCAGCTCAACTATGCCCATGACCTATCACATCACGATCATGAAGCATCTATGCTCAAATATCACTTCTCTTCCAGACTTCTTAAGTCTTGAAGCAGGAAAAGGACCAATAGCCGCCCTTGCTAGTACTGTGCTTAATTGTCCAACTACTGGACTTTTGGGAAATGAAGCTATGGCAGGCACTGTTTCTTCACCCCGTACTAATTATAGTTTCCAGGTGATGAATGGCACCACGACAAAAACTCTTACGGACGGTACATTTATGTCACATAAAATTTGCGAGTCAAATGTAAACCTTGATGTCAATATGGACGGCACTATTTCCTCAAGCACTTGTTTGGATATTTCCGACTACGACATTCCTCTGACCCACGCTGGAAGCAGCACAATAATCACGGTGACCGAAAATATGCAGCCCACAGGATTCCATTTTGGAACAATCCGTTTTACTCCGCCAACGCTCATTCCAAATAATGATGCACAAAACCTTGTATCACTGAACGCGAGCAGCAGCACTATAACTCTGGACATGAAAAATGACACCGACGGTATGGTCATGCTCCATTTTGGTCGCGAAGAACATGTGTCAATCATGATGAATGGAGCAAAAGTAGGTGATGCGTTTACCAATAGTACGGGCTCATTCTCGACTGGTTCTATGTCAGTACCCTCAGCTCTAGGTAGCAAGATGTACCACTTCATGGGACAAACCTCTGGTATCACAGGCTATACCACCATCACTGTTATACCGTAAGTCGACCCTATTAAACGCTCTGCAAACAACACTCCACAATAGAGGAGTGTTGTTGTATATTACGCACAGGTAGGTTAGGCTCAAAGTATATGTCTGGAGCGCTCACCAACCTTATATTATCGTTTGGCTATATTGGCCTTTTTGTGCTTATCTTTGCAGAATCAGGACTTTTTTTTGGCTTCTTTTTGCCGGGAGATAGTGTACTTTTTAGCGTCGGACTACTAGCATCGGATGGGAAATTCAATATAGTTTTGCTGGTAACATTAATAGTGGTAGCCGCAATTTTAGGTGACACTGTCGGATATTGGTTTGGGGCAAAGGTGGGGCCTGCGCTATTTAACAAAAAAGATTCACGAATTTTTAAAAAGAAATACCTTGAAGAGACTCAAGCCTACTATACTCTGTATGGAGCAGCCACAATTATAATCGCAAGGTTTATTCCAGTTGTTCGAACTTTTGCACCCATTCTTGCAGGGGTTGGTAAAATGCCCTATCGAACTTTTTTACGATACAACATGATTGGGGGCACCCTGTGGGGAGCAGGAATTACCTTGCTTGGATATTTCCTTGGCAAGACTATTCCCGGCATCGACCACTATTTGTATCCAATAATCGCGCTCATTATTTTTATATCTGCATTACCGGTAATCATTCAGTGGTGGAAAGCAAAGAAAAACTCATAATTTTAAAGTTCGCATGTACTTTTTATAAATTTATTGTCCAGCTTGCATGTGCTTTTGAGGTCCGTATACTAAGAAGTAATGGTACAAAAACAATTCACCCATAAATCCAGTATTGCACCTGACCTGTACCCCATTTCCACTAGTTCTCCTGGGTTCTCTCCGGCCCGAATGGTGGAGTACTACGGAAACGTCAACAATACCGCCAACGAAAAAGCACTCCGCGCAATTAAAGATTTACTCCTCATAGCACCAGAAAAAGAAATCATACTTCTTGTAACCTCAGCAGGAGGACCTTCAGGTATTGGTATGAGTTTTTACGACACCGTTCGTGTCATTTTAAAACCCAGACTAGTGACCATCGGCTCCGGAGACGTTGATTCATCCGGGGTTATTCTCTTTCTTGCGGGCGAAACTCGTTTTATAACTAAACACACCACCATGCTTCTCCATTTGGCGGGAAGAGTATTTGAAGATACTAAAAGGTTGACTGCTCATGATTTAGAAATGATGGCTAAGGAAGACCGTATTAAAGATTCGCAGTATGCGGAAATTGTATCAGACAATTCTCATGGCAAACTCACTCAAAAAGATGTGCTCGAGATGATGGAGCAAGAAACAATACTCACTCCTCCTGAACTCATTCAACTAGGGCTTGCAGACACAATGCTTGACTAATGCTTTCGTGAAGTCTTTTCCTGAGCTTAATCTCTTCTTAATATTGACTCACGTATAGTTATCTATAGGTCGCGCAGATAATTATTAGCTTGGGCAATTATTAAACAAACTAATAAAATACTATGGCAAATAACAACAGCGAAAATAATAATAGTGATAAGCGAGGTTTTGCAAGCATGGACGAAGATAAGCAGCGAGAAATTGCAAGCCAAGGAGGCAAAGCGGCACATCAAAGCGGAAACGCTCACGAATGGGATTCTGAGGAAGCTCGCAAAGCAGGCCAAAAAGGTGGTAAAGCATCTCACGGCGGAGGAAAAAGTTCATCCTTATCAGAAGAAGGAAATACTTCTTCCCGCAGTTCAAACCGCGAAGAGGAATAAAATTCTTCACTCATCTTCTCCTATATAGAAGATGTAGTTATAAAACACCCAAGGAAATCCTCGGGTGTTTTATATTACTAATGTTTGAGGGAGCCAAGCCACTCTGCATATTTTTGCGCCATGTCTTCAAAACTTTTTTTATTTGAAGCTATTTCCTTCTTCCCATGAACCATGCGGATTTTTGCGTTTAACTGTATAGGGTCCATCGCATGAGACACCGAATCTAAAGCTGCAATGCGCTTACGAGCCAACTTAAGAGTTTTACTTACTGAGGCTGTAGCTTCGCTTAGAAATGCGCGGGTCGAAAGTTTTTTCCCTGTTGCAAGAGTCACAAACTCACTAAATGTGTGGCGTGCTCCCAACTTCCATACTTTTGTCATCTCATGACCAACATTCGGATTGTCGACAATGTAACCGTATTTTTCATAAAAATATTCTCTCCACTGCGTGAGCGACAACTCGGCAAGCCCATAGTTGTGATAGGACGCAGAGCTTTCCCACGAATAGATGTGCGGAACATTTAATACTCGAAGCGAATCCCCTGTTTGGTCAAAGTATTTTTTGTAGTGTTGTTTGGCAATTTTTTCAACTTCAGCAGTGGTTAGTTTTAGAGATTCATATACCGTTCGTTCGAAACTTGCAACAAAATTAATCGAATTCATGCGCAAAGGTCGAAGGAGGGAGAGTTGTTTTGTTTTTCGCTCAAATAATTCAAAAGGATATGCTTGACCGTTAGCATCTTTTGCATACCGCGCTCGCCATTCAGGACTTGCAAATAGGGTGTCAAGAAACATGCTGTGCGTTTCGTCCCAAGAGCTCGTAGCTGGCGGATACTCATGATTAAAAAATACTTCTAGCTCTTCTGCATTTAATAAGTGGGCCGCATGACCTCCCTCATGGAAAAGAGTCCGGTACCCATTTGCTCCCGACCCTATTTGGCCCGCTACTACATTACAGGTAAAGTTTGCACTCCCCGACTGTCGTTTACCATTTTTGTAAGTAGTGAGTTTCGGCCAATGACAAAACCCATTGTTATATTTTCCTTCCCGGTCCAGGAGGTCAAGATGTAATTCACCCTCTTTGAAATCAATACCAAGCGCCATAAAAGAGCGACCCCAGCGTGGCAAAGCGTCTTCAAATTGGAAATAAGGATCTTCTTCTTTTGTAAAATCTCCTTGCAAAAAATAAGTAAAGTTCCATGGGTGACGAAGTCCAGGGCGAGTTTTCTCAAGCACTCGTATATCCTCAAAAGCGTACTTGGTTTTTTGGTATATCTCATCAAACAGAGCAAACAGTTCGTCTTTAGTCATGCCATTGTCTCTTCGAACACGGTAATCATAAAAATCACTGTAACCAAGTTCGCGCGCAAAAGAATTTCGCAAGCCTATCAACTCGACATATTCTACAAGGTTGTCTTTTGCATATTTTTCTCGTGCCTCAAAACACGCTTTGCGTATACGTACATCTTCGTGTGTCGACATCATGGTGGACATCCGAACCATAGAAGCCTGCACAAATTTTTTGGACGTTGGGTCTATATATCCCTCCTTCCGCGTCGTTTGCTTTTTTAAAATTTTTGCTTCCAGAGCATCTATTTTTTTCTTTATGAGAAGTGCCTTTGGATGAGTTTGGTACAAGTTAAAAAAATGCTGCCAATCAGTAAGTCGAGCTTTGAGACTTTCACTTGTTTCCTTTTCTAAACACATTGTCACTTGCCCCGCTCGCTCTCTGTCACTGCGAAACGCGTCCCGTGCCTGCAATGCTTTTTGCTTATGAGCGTCTACTGAATGATCTCCCATATAGGAGAGCCAGAAATAATCCTCGTAAGTCTTATGTAGCTTTAAGTACTCTTTGTTTAATTTGGTTAGAAACTTTTCTGTTGGGGTCATAGTTTCTAGTGTACAAGATGTGACATATCATATCCACCCACTCCACAATTGAGGAAATTTTTATAACTTTTTTAAAAGATATTCTGAAGCGATGAAGGAAGCACTTAGTGCTGTCGGTATATGCAAACTTTTTTGCATCTGGAGCGCGATATCTTTATCAAAAATACGCAGTACGAGTTGCAAACTGGGGTTTAAGGATTTCGCAACAAGGCCAATTTCGAGATTGCGTAAATCATTTTGTACGAGAGATATGAGAGATTTGGCATGCTCTATATTTGCTCGACGGAGGTTTCGGGTCAGCCTAGCATCAGCAACAAATACCTCCCCCCCGCTTCCCCGCACAAGATCAATAAAGCGATTATCCGGCTCACTTTCAATAACCAATACCTTATTTCCTCGTTTTAATAGGTCCAGGGCCACTTGATATCCGAGCCGGCCAAGCCCACACAAAATGATATGTCCTTGTAAAGTATATTGTTTACGCCCCAGTACTAACTCTGCTCGCCGCACAAGTAACCACTCAACAATGAGGGAGAATGCAATTGAAATAAATGAAACGCCAACAAACATTAAAGCCACTCCAAATAATTTAGCAGGAGCGCCCGCACTCAAGAGGGATATATCTCCAAACCCAGTTGTGGTTATGACCGTTGCAGTAAAATAAACTGCATTAATCCATGAGAGCCCAAGGGTCGCATGAAACACCTCGACTGCAACCACAAAGACGCCAACAAATACCGTACTTATCAGAAAAAGTGCATGTTGTAGGGACTGGTCCGAAACATCTTTGCTTAGAGGTACAGACGTTGGAAGTATTTTTATTTTTTTAGACTGTTTTTTGAGCGATGCATTTGCAAACAAAGATGCGGCAATCGCAGCTGGGTTATATACCTCTAAATTTTTATGACCTGCACGCAAATGGGGGGCTAGAGTGTCGTTAAACAATGACACAATAAGGCGAGCGCTGGGGTTGAGTGAAGCTGCTATAAGAAAAAATTGGATGTTGTACTGGTCTTCGTCATCGATCAGGAATACTGTCTGTGCCTTTTCAATTCCTGCCTCGGTAAAACTTGCTTGATACTTTTCATATTGAGATTGATCCTCCACTTCCTGGTGTAACATTTCAGGCTTATGCAGCACAACCTGCACGGGCTCGTACCCTTTTTCTTTTAATTTGCGAAAAACTTGAAAACTCAAGTGTCCTTGGCCGGCAATAAGAATCTTCCCTTTCTCCATACTCCTTTTAGTATACCAGCTTGGATTCTTCATTAAAAAAGGACAAGGAATATCCTTGCCCATCCTACTCTGGTGTCTCAATTAAGATTGGGCACAGCCCTTCTTTTTTTGCTACAAGCAGTGCTTTAGCATTTCCTATAATTTGGATTGCCTGTTCAATGAAACGCAAATTATGACGAACTCGCACATCTCGCTCTCGAATGGCATACACATTGAGTGCACCCAAGACCAAAATGATTGCTTTTAATACATGCACGTTGCAACCGACTAAGCGACCTGTTTCACTCACTACCCCGAGCTCGTATTCCTGGAGTCCATCGTGCATGGCATGGGCTTCGAGGTCTAATAGTTCAAGTGTGCTTTTTAAATATTCGAGACCGCCATGACGAAAACCATCTTCTATGCTTGGTCGTAAACTTTTCTCCAGCTCTTCAACGCGATCGAAGAAATCTGGATTTTCTTGTCGTCCTTCATCGCCAGAATCGGACATTAAGTACTCTCCCTTCGTATATCAGTTAAAAGTAACCGGTAGTGAGTAATCGTATACCTACAATTTTTACTGTCAATGCAGGTGCTAGCATTCCTTATAGCATTTTCATACCAACCTTCCCGAAATTTCAAGATTTTGTATACTGTCATCATGGAAGACCCGTTACGATAAGAGTGGTTAGCAGCCATTATCGAAAAGGGCGAAAGTGCAATTATTGTCCTCGACCGAAACAGGAATATCCGCCTTGCCTATAGTGCGGCTGCCCGTATGGCTGGTGGTACCCAAATCAAAACACCCCGATGCAGAGCATCGAGGTATGGGGAATCAAGGATGATGGACCAGGTATAGACCAGAGCGATATTGAAAAAATTTTAAAGGCCAAACCCCATCTATGCGTAAATTTAAAAACGGAGAAAGTGGCTTAGGAATTGGTCTGGTGCTTGTACACGAAATAATCCATTTACATAAAGGCCAAGTACTCATCACGAGCGAAGGTCTTGGATGCGGTAGTGAGTTTTCAATTATTCTTCCGCTGGATACGAGCCTACCCCAAGAAACACTACTAGAAGCTATTTAGGAAATATCGTACTCAATTCATTAGACTCGTAAAAATCCGACCCAAGTTCACCATACACATAACTCACTCCACCTGTTGTAATAGTGGCTCCCCCAACCCCCGGGTTTGCATTAGGATGAGAAGCCTTAAAACCAACATTAAATAGCGTCACTAAAATACTAGGATTGTTGGAAGCGTCAAACCCTTCCCGTTTCCATTGCGCCTCTATTTCTTTTATAAAAAGTGCCGTGTACAAATAGGAGTAGGTATGATCCTTAGGGTCGGTTAGTCTTGCATACAACACTTTATCGTGGTCAGCGCCCGATGGGTATGCTATAAGCTCAGCCATACCAGGTCCCGGGTAAAATACTGACGTTGTACTCGCCGCATATTCTTCAATTTTGTTTGCGGTTTCTTGTTTGATGCCAGAAACTCCCAAGGAAAATTGTGACAAAGAACCCAAAATTTTCAGAGGCTCGAAATAACGTTTAAAAACTTCACGCTCAGCGGTAAAAAAACGAATTTGCTCAGGAACAACTGCAGAGGCAATGAGCCTGCTACTTACGCCTGTTTTATGAGACACACTCTGGAGTACTGGCTGGTCTTTTGTGAGTCCTTCTTTTATGACAGCCCACTGTGGAGTTGCGCTCCACGTACACTGTGTTGCATTTGGGTCGACACATGTAGGCGTACCATTTGGAGTCGAGGTTGCCGTTTGAGAAAAAAACTGGTTCCTTTCTTTAATCGAACCTCGCACGTTGAGGAGTCCGTATTTCATCGCAATAAATACTCCAACAAACACAATTCCGACCAACGCGAAAAAACCTATTACAACAAAAAAAACGTACCGCAAGATTATCTTCATTTCTTCGAAAGATTTGTCGTACTTAGGGCTTGTGCATGTTTTGCATCAAGTAGAAGTAGTGCCACACGCGTCTTCAGTCCCACCATACCATACCCACTTGTTTTTTCACTTCCTGAACAGACAATATGCACATCGCATTGGAATCGCTTGAGCGCGTCCTTCGTTCGAGGGCCAAACACTCCAGACTCTTGTCCGGGCGAACCTTCTCCTTCTTTGGCTATTGTGTACCCATTACGATTGAGTATTTCTTGCATTGCCTTTACTTGCCTTCCAGATGAACCAACTTTAAGCATCACTGTAGGCGTACTCGGGTTCCAGCAACGAGCAGAAGCAAGCCAAGGTACTGTGCCTTCGTTTTCGTACAAATAGCGTGCGTACGCTAAATTACCGTCAAGGGTATTGATATTAAAACTAAGATTTTGAGCAGCTTGCGTATGCACAGCGGCGGCTACTTGAAAGACGCCTACCATACCACCAGTACCCCCATATAATGGGTGTCCAGTGGAGTCATATTGCGTAAAGTCAGACTCGCATTTTGCGATCTTGATCATAACAGGAATATCTGCAAAATCTTCGCGAACTTTTGCTTCTACCTGTGTAGGGTCAAACGGATCGAAAGGTATTGTTATTGATGGGGTTGATGTGGAGAGCGCTTCGGCATCTGACGTAGTCGTTGCGGTATCAGTTTGAGCCCAAGCATGAGGCGTGAATATAACGATCAGTCCTAGTAGCGCTCCCACGAATATTGTTCGTGGCACAAAAGATAGTATATCACGTTTCAAAAGCTCTACCTCACGCAGAAAACATATTTTAGGATAAGTACAATTTACTGTAGCGTATCATCGCCGACTCTATAATACGCAATCCCTTCCCTTTTTTAGTGGCAACATACAACCCCTCCGGAGACTTGGTAAGCATCTTCTCCTTATTTAATTTTTCTAACTTTAGAGTCAGCGTGCGGGTCGAAATACCATCAAGCCAACGCTCGAGTTCAACAAAACGCTTAGGACTCTCGGTGAGCGCGCGCATTATAAGTATCGTCCAAGTATCTGACAAAAGCTCGGCAGCTTGCGTCAGAGGACACGCTTCTTTGCCTGGAGTTTTTTGAGTAATACTTTTACCGGTTTGCACTTGCTGCTTCATAGTGAGGAGTATAGCACAGAGAGTTTGCTTTACAAAGTAAAGGGAATGTTGCCCGCTACCGAGCAGCACTTTACTAAGTAAAGTGCTGCTCGTATACTACTTGTATATTATTCTAATTGCTAAAAAATATATGTATACACTTTCAATTATTCTCGGGAGCACGCGCCCGAATCGCACCAGTGAAAAGGTGCTCCCGTGGCTCCAAGCAGAACTTGAGCGTCACCCCGACTTTACTCCAGAAATCCTGGACCTTCGCGACTACAGCCTCCCTTTCTATGACCAACCCACCTCCCCCTCATCAGTTAAAGATGGTGCCTACCCAAATGAAGTGGCGCGAGAGCTTGCAAAAAAAATTAAAAACTCTGATGCCTTTTTAGTTATTGCTCCCGAATATAATCATGGCTACCCTGCCGTACTTAAAAATGCATTTGATACTGTGTATGCTGAGTGGAATAATAAACCAATAGCGTTTGTGTCATACGGTAGTGTTGGGGGTGCTCGCTCGGTCGAACAATTGCGTCAGGTTGCAATTGAGTTACAGATGGCACCAATTCGAAATGGGGTGCACATCCCCGCCCCTTGGAGTCTTGTAGATGAGCAAGGCAACTTCAAAGAAGGTGTACTAGCCCCATATACAAAACCGCTTGAAAACCTGCTAACACAACTCGTGTGGTGGAGTGGGGCCTTGCACTCTGCAAGGCAAACTACCAAGCAACATTAGTTACATAAGGCCAAAAGACGAGTAACCCAACAATAGCCGCAGCGACAGTAGTTATAAGTACTGCTCCTGCGGCTACGTCTTTTGTGTCACGAGCGTACGGGTGAAAATCGGGAGACGTGAGATCAATATCAATTTCAATTGCGGTATTAAAAGCTTCAGCTGCTAATACCATACCGGACGCTACAATAAGCATCATCCACTCCACTCTAGTTACATTGCAAACTAACCCACCTAACACAACAAACAGTAAAACGAATGAGTGTATCCAGGCGTTATGTGTTGTTTTAAAGAGCACCCATACCCCTCGCCCGGCATGCGTAAAGCTTTTGGCACGTTTAACTATCGAAAATTTTTTCTCGCTTAACTCTTTTTTCATACCCTTAGTATACCTATTATTTTTGACCCCGAGCACTACACACTGGTTTGCATTGGGTACTCTTTCAAGAGCTTTGCGTAATAGGTGAGACTTCTCGCGGTTTCCTTTGCCATTTGTTCAACTGCTTCACTCGAGCGTCTATGTTCGTCATTTGTTGTAGAATCCACCCCCACCTCACCCACAAAATAGGTGCAGCATTGGGGTGGTAGCGTAAAGTTCATAAATGAAAGTGTCGACATAAGTCGTGACATTACCGCCTGTGCCCCATCTTCTGAACCCGTTATAACAATACCTGCTACTTTGTTGAGTAGAGGCGACTTTCCTTCCTTTAAAAATTCCTCGTCGAATGAATCCATGCGCTCAATTATTCGCTGTATCAAACTGCTTTGAGCACCCCACCAAATTGGAGTAGCAAAAATAATAATGTCCGCATCTTTAATTTTATGTGCAATGCCTGGCCACTCATCCTCCTCACTTTCTTTAAATCCTAAACCAACCGGAATATTTTTGTCAGCTAGTCGAATGCTTTCCGATGTTATAGTCGCATGCTCCTTCATTTTTTCGAGCACTACTTCTACCACCTCTTGCGTAGTCGATGTGTCTTGAATATGTTTGAGTGAACCATTAAGCACGAGAACCGACAGATTTGTATGCATCTAACAACTATACCAGTAAATCCGACACTGCGTCGTTGCGAGGCTAAGGCCGAAGCAATCCAGAATTTTACTCATAGATTGCTTCGTATGACTCGCAAAGACCCATAGGATATAATTAGAGTATGCGATTTCTACAAAATAAAAAAGTTCGAATTATAACTTTGGGCGGGGGTTTATTTTTGGCACTTCAAGCGCTTGTATTGTTTATATATGGGCAGCCGCCTATTTGCACCTGCGGGTATGTAAAGTTTTGGGAAGGGGTTGTGTTGGGGCCAGGTAATTCTCAACACATAACAGACTGGTACACTTTTTCTCATATCATTCATGGATTTATTTTTTATCTCATCCTTTGGAAAATCTTTCCCCGAATACCCGCGGCATGGCGCTTACTTATGGCAATGGGGATCGAAGTCAGCTGGGAGCTTGTTGAAAACACTCCTACAATAATTCAGCATTACCGCGAACAAGCTTTGGCTCAAGGCTACACCGGCGACAGCATTATCAATTCCCTCTCGGACACCCTCTCCATGGTTGTCGGGTTTGTGATGGCGCGGAAATTACCTGTACTTCTCATAGTGTGCTTAGCGGTTGGGCTTGAGATATTTACCGCAATTATGATTCGTGACAACTTAACGCTTAATATTATAAACCTACTACACCCGTTTGAATTTATTTCGCATTGGCAGCAGGGATCGTAAGACGCATACATACAAAAATAAAACCCCTTAAGTGGGGTTTTATTTTTGATACTTGCGAGATTAGTTTGAATTTGGAGTATCTGACTGTTCACCTACATCACCTTTTTCTCCGTCATTAACATCAACTTCAAGAACCTGGCCGGTTGTTGCACTTACTTTAACCTCTTGTGTGCCGACTACAATTTCGTACACAAGCTCGTTGTTTTCGTCACTCAGCGTTGCTTTTGTAACGACTCCACCACCCAATTTTGCTATAGCAGCATGACCCGCTTGGTCAGGAGTTATCGAAGCCTTCGCAGCAAGCGTTGCTTGTTCTTGCGCATCGGACACTTCTGTATCTGCCGCAGGGGTAATGGTTTGGGTCATAACCTTGGCCCCAGGGGTCACTGATGGAGTTGATGGAGTTGATTGGGCAGCAAATGCCGTACCGCCCATTATACCAAGCGCTACAATAGGAAGCCCAATGAGTCCAATAAAATTTTTGTTTATCATGCGTGTATATTTACCTTGTAAAGAAAGGGGTTTTTACCTTTCATTAACTAGTACGCCACTCACGCTATTTTTCTTTCAGAATCAGTCGGTCAGATCATCTCGTGAAAAAATGAGGGGGTCATAAAACGAAGTGTGTTTTAGAAGATATATATGGACTAACTTACCAAAATCAAACTCACTGAGCACTTGCCCAAACAACACACTTGCCGTAATTACCCCAACAACAACCCAAAGCGTTGCATACTTATATGCTTTTTTTGTTTGACGAAATCCGTAATACGCACAAAATATAAACAAACCCAATATTGCTAGCCAAATATATGGGATACCTTGAGCCAAATCCAAAATATTGGATTTTTCAAGAGAGGCGAGACTTGCCCCATCATTATCAAAAAATACGTATTCAGCGACCGAAAATGCTACAGCTCCAACTAAAACACTACTTATCGCAAGCATCCAAAAAACCCAGCGGGAAAGTAGAAAGTGCCACCTTGGCTTTGGGTAGGCCTTTCGCATTTCAAGCTCTCGTACAATTTTATCTGCAAATTCATTCATAGTAATTATTATAGATTATTTAGATGAGTGTTTTCTAGAGTCTGCCGTAGTCGTGCTTTTGCTCGGTTTAAATACGTCGCTACAGTACCCTGGGGTAACTCTAAAATATCTGAAATCTCATCATAGCTTTTTTCCTCAAAAAACCGCAAAATTATAACGTCCTTATATTTGGGCTCAAGTTTTTCGACAGCTTGTTGAATAGATGCTTGCAAAAGCACTTTATCTGCTTCATATGCGATATCAAGCTCATCGGCAATTTGGGCAAATACCTCCAAATCTTCCTCTCGTTCTATCGGCCGTGGACGATTTTTAAGTGAGCGAAAGTGACTCACAGTTTCATTGTGGACTATTCTATACATCCAAGCGCTAAATGACTGCGCAGAATCATACCCATTAAGATTAAGGTACGCCTTGATAAACGATTCCTGCAAAATATCTTTTATAGTGTCAGGGTCGCCAACTCCCAACCGAGCAATATAGCGCACGAGCTTTTTTTCATACCTCTCTACGAGTAAGCCAAAGACCTGCTGGTCTTTGAGAGTCAGGGTCACGAGCTCTTGGTCCGTTGAATGTATTAAATTCACGACTTTACGGTAGCACACTTTATAATGCCCTCCCTTACAACTATTGAGCTAGTTGCAAAATGTACTCAAAATGTTCTTTTGACACAGGTTGGACGGAGAGCCTGGAACCTCTATCGCGCACACGCATACCGCTCAGTTTAGGGTCAGCTTTGATTTGCTCGAGTGTCACAGGGCTTTTAAACTTCTGAGCAAACGAAACGTCTACACAAAACCAAATGGGTTTTTCTTTCGTAGCTTTAGGGTCGAAGTAGTGCCCTTTCGGGTCAAACTGCGACAAGTCGGGATGGGCTTCTTTTGCAACCCGAGCCACACCATACACACCATTCGGCTTTGTGCTTGAGTGGTAAAACAAAATACCATCACCCTTTTCCATCGCCATCATGAAATTGCGCGCTTGAAAGTTGCGCACACCATCCCATGTCTCCACCTTTTTCCTTTGTAAGTCATCAATAGAAAAAGCGGAAGGCTCTGTCTTCATCAACCAGTAGTTCATACCTGTCTCTCAAAAATTGAGTTTATGCTTTTGTATTATCGTTGCGGATCATTTTGATTGCCTCTTGCACTGTGGTCATAAATTGTGCGGGGAAGATTATTGTAGAATTTTTCTCCACAGAGATTTCGGCCATGGTTTGGAGAGTTCGCAACTGCAGTGCCACTGGATGAGCCGACATAATATCTGCAGCTTCTCCGAGCTTTTGTGCCGCTTGCATTTCGCCTTCAGCTGCAACAATTTTGGCGCGGCGTTCGCGCTCAGCCTCGGCCTCTTTTGCCATTGCGCGCTGCATATTTTCAGGAAGTGCAATGTCTTTAATTTCAACGGCGGTAACTTGCGCACCCCACGGCTCGGTATGCTGGTCTATCACCTCTTTGATTTGCGCGTTGATAGTTGCAGTTTGCGACAACACTTGGTCGAGCATAAACTGGCCTACAATATTGCGCACAGTCGTTTGCGAAATTTGATTGACTGCGTCGTACACATTTTCAATTGCTACAACTGACTTCATAGGGTCCACTATGTGGTAGTAAGCGACCGCTGCAATATCAATAGACACATTGTCTTTTGTGATAATTTTTTGTGACGGGATATTCATGGTGATGGTGCGCAAAGTCACCTTCGTCATCATCTCCAAAAGGGGTACTAAAATAATAAGCCCT
The DNA here is from genome assembly GCA_043784925.1 of Candidatus Adlerbacteria bacterium. Lineage (GTDB taxonomy): Bacteria > Patescibacteriota > Minisyncoccia > Phycocordibacterales > SBAW01 > GWA1-54-10. The sequence goes on along the minus strand of JAYVXU010000025.1, from coordinate 11,348 downwards.
GGGCCCCGCACCCCTGTCGCCTTACCTAAGAAAAAGATCACTCCGCGGTCGTACTCTTTAACAACACGCAAAGACAGGAGTAGTAAGACTATTAAAAAGCTCACAATTATAATTATCATATACCAGCAGTATATATCCCCTTCCCACTCTGCGCTATAGAAAGTTAGTGCGTTATACCCACGAGCGACTGCACAAAATGGAGTATCAATTCCAGGATCGAGATAAAGAAGTTAATGATGAGCGTCAAAAACTGGACCAAAAACGAGAGTATAAGATTGAGAAAATTTGTAATTACATTCATAGTGAATATTTTATCATATGGCGTATAGTGGCACTATTATTTTGTAAGGTCACATGCTCGCCCCAGTTCCAGCAAATCCTCAGCACTCAACCTCAGGCTTGTGCCTTGGTTCACGGGACTCATGACAGAAGTTGCATTTGTTACATGCACTAAGCCCAGCGCATGACCAAGTTCGTGCGCCAAGACTCGGATAAAAGTAGTCTGATTATCAAATTGGTAGATGTCTATTCGCCTTCCTTGGCGGTCGGACACATATACTCCTTCTTCAAATTGAGTGCCCGCAAGCCCATCTGTATTAATAGTTTTGACTTGCAAATTTATATCGTCAACTAAGGCATTGTATTTCTTGATTGATACATTAGTTTGGCGAGCAAGTTCATTCACGCCTTCACGCTTTACCTGTAAAGAAGCTAATTGTGTATCAAGCTCAGCCTTTTGCACTTCTAAAGCTATGTATTCGCTATGGGGAGCGCCGCCTTTTGAGTTCCAGTATTCTATTTTTGTATTGTATGCATTTTGGGCCGCAGTGTAGTCACTCTCCTGTGACTTATACGACTGTACCGCTTGTAGGTAGCGAGTTTCGACTGCTTGGTACTCGTCTTTGGCCATGGATGCGGCTGTTTTATTTTGAGAAATATCGGTTCTAAGTACTTTTTCTTTTTCTGTTATCTGCTGGCGTGTGTCATATACCAAATTAATTGTGAGACTCCCTTCAGGGTCATACGCAAATAACTCTTTACCACGTGCAGTACTCCATAGGTCACTCGCATGTTTGATATCTTTTTTAAATTGCTCCTCTGACACGCCAAAGTGTGGGTCAAGCGTGCCTATTTTGTAGGACATCGGAGACGTACAGGGTTTAGAAACGACAAAGGTGCGGTACCCATACACCACAAAAAAAGTACCTAGCACAATGAGCAGTAGATTTTTTATAATAATTTTAAACATTGAAATAGATAAGGCCCACACAAAGTGTAGGCCGGGAAGGGTGAAAAGGGTGGAATATGAATGGGTTTTGGTGAAATGAACTGCGGTGCGAAGTCTGAATTAAATATACTCTACCTAAAAAATCCGTCAAACAATCCCCTGTGGATAACTTTGGAGGGCTCTTATAACTCCTCATCCTCTTCGCCCTCGTCTTCGTATTGTGCTTCGTCTATAGGAAGGCCTTTGCGACGACGAATATTATTCGCTTCGTCTTTGATGCGAGCTGAGCGTGCGTACCCAGTTCGAAACTTTTCTTGAATGCGACTTGCTGTGAGTTTTTGCCAATTACTTACTATCTCGGCAATTTCTTCGTCTGAGGGGCTTGTGTAGATGAGATCGTGCGGCAATTCGTGGTCAAGAACATACAACAGAATGTCTTCGTCTTGTTGGCCGGTAAGCGAGATAGTAGGAGAGGGTTTTTTGAGTAGCGTATAGGGTACAAAGGGAAAGAAGACGGCATTTTCAAATGGCATATTAATGTCAGCATATTTCCAGGAGCGATAAAAAATGAAAGGAGGAAGAGTTGTTTTGAAAGCGAGCATAGGCTCAAGCTCTGCGCTGTTTATGCTGAGTATAAGGGGATCATTTTCGCCGAGCATCACAAAGCGCGCAGCAAAAGAGCAGTCGGTACATTGGATGTTGCACAGATTTATCACTTTTTCTTTTGGCACGAGGCGGCCCATACAATTGGGGCACTGTATAAAAGGTAAAATAAGTGACATTTTTGCTCCTTCTTTTGGGACCATAGAAAGAGCATACCATAGCGAACCTGAAAGAGTATTTTTTAAAAGAGTTACCTGCCCTGTTAGGGTCGGCTATTCTAGGTCGCGCAGTGGAACTCCGTTTGTATAGTCTGCTTTTCCAACAGGCACGCCGTTTTTGCGAGCAATCGCGTAGGCTGTGGTTACATGAAAGAAGAAGTTAGGAAGTGCATACTCGCGTGCATAGTCAAAGCCAGTCATATATTTATTGGTAAAATACGGGAGTGTTACCTGACGGTCTTCAGCGCCTACAAAATCTTGTTCAGTAACACTGCTAATAAACGCAAGTGTTTTGTCTATCCGACTTTGAAGTTCAGCAAACGTCGCTTCGGTGTCTTCCATAACAAGGTTTTCTTTACCTCCTAAGCGAACAACCACACCTTTTGCATTGTCACAGGCAACTTGTATTTGTTTTTTAAATGGGAACATATCGGATGCTAGAGTATCGTTGAGAAAAGCTTCTTCGCTCATACTTGACTCTTGTATATGCGCCTCTGCTTTGTCGAGCACAATTTTGAGCCCACCAAGCATTTTAGTAAAAGTTGGCACCGTGAACGTATATAGGGTATGCATGGAAGGTAGTATACCAAAAAGGGTTCGAGCGTGGAATTTAATGTATAACTTCAGGCGTGCCATAGGAATTAAGATACTCAACTAGCTCTTTAAATGTGACACAGCGAACGTGTGGCTGCCCGCAGACTTGTTCGGCAAATGATTTCATTGCCTCCCAATAGACTCCGTCATTCCATTTGGAAAAATGGTGACCGATTACAATTGGAGCCCTGCTTCCCTTATAGTTAGTGTTGAAATAATTCATATACGCGTCTTCGACTTCGGCAAAGTCATGTTGCCACTCCTCGCTCCCCCGAAGAGCAGTTTCTCGCGCATTTGATTGATGCATCCAAATACTGTAGTCCATGGCTACCCCGGGCCTGTGCTCAGGTCCGAAGAAAATACTTCCCAAAGGAATATGCCATACCCCATTTGTATCGCGTGTGGGCCATGAGTCCATCCTCCCGACACCGCTGGAGTCATAGGTAAAGCCCATATCTGAAAGAACGCTATAGAGATTCCGATTTACACCCAGGCTTGGTGCACGAAAGCCATGAATGCTCGACAAAAATAGAGGGTCTTCAATTTTTACTGTTTGGTTATTTTCTTGAACCTGCGACATAAGAAAACTAAAAGAATTAAACTCTTGCATCCAATCGTCATAACTCCATCCTGAGCCGTTAAAATGTCCGACGGAGTGCGAACCTATTTCATGACCTTGCACATATGCCTCATTAAATCCTTGCATTCGTTGTGGGATATCACGCGCGTTATTTGAAAATCCAATCGACGAAACTCCCCTTTCGTGCTCGGGCGGCTGATACCTAGGCGCAGTGGCACTGGTTAAAAAATATGCCGCATTAATAAAATACGTAAAATGAAGGGGTTTTTGCTCATTTCGCATTTTTTCTCCAAAGTCGAGAGTTTCTTTGAGCATACCAACCGACTTTGAACCGTCGAAAGACAGCACGACGAACTGCGCAGTTGTACTTGAGACATGATAGGTAACTTTGGGAGAAGATTGTGCAAGAGAAACAGCTGCAGTATACAGGGATTGCTCTGCTACGTGGTCACCGTCCGTGTCTGAATCCTCTTCACTAATGGGTGGAGGCTGTATTCGAGCTGCAGAATATGCATAAGCACTACACACAGCGGCCAGGGCTATTAGGCCCCCTAAAAATATGCGGTATTTCACGCCCCTAGTATAGCATTCTAAGAATGCTTTCAAACCCCACCGAGCCCCTCATTAATGCGAGTATTCATGGTGTGAATTTCCTCGATTACCTTTTGTGCAATTTCCTCTTCTTTAGTAAGTTCTAATTGCGCTAGTGAAAATTGCAAAAGTTGCATGTAGTTGTACATAGCACTTAACGTGTTTCGTAGGTCATGTGCCACTTTGGCTTGATCCACATTTGTTTGAGGTGAAGACGTGTTCATATGAAGTCTCAATTATGACGTATATTTTTTAACCAGCGAAAGGAGCTTTTCCATTTCAAAGGGTTTTGCTAAAAAGTCATCAGCACCGGCGTCTTTGGCAGACTGTAAAACATCCCCGCTGGCCGAGATGAGTATAATGGGCACTTTTTTTGCATTAGTATCGGCCTTAAGATTGCGGCAAATATCCCGCCCATCCTCCCCAGACATCCATATGTCGAGCAATAATAACTTGGGTGGATCCTCATATATTTTACATACCTCTGCCCCATTTGAGGCTGTCCGAACATTGTAACCATCTAATTCTAAAATCATTTTAGTAGAATCAAGAACGGCTGGATCGTCATCGGCAATTGCAATTTGAATAGACATGTGTAATTCGTGGGCTATCGTCATCGTATAATGTTATTTCGTTTTGCTCCGCCTATGCGTAGAGTTTTCTCTAGCATTTCTTTGTGTATTTGGGTCACTATAACGACCCCCACCTCTCCCTCTTCAAGATATGTTTGAAGAGATTTAATTAGATATGAATCCTCTTCGTAAAATTGCACTCGATGGACACCTACATTTGGCGCAACCGCACTAAAAAAATTCCCTCCGATGTGTTTGTTGGAGTTCGTATGTTTTTTATCGGAAGCTTCTGTAGTCTCATGTGTGGCAATATAGTCTAAGTATACTTCTCATACCTGAAGAAAGTATGAGTTCACTTATCAGAGCAATCTTTTGTTTGCGGCTTAATCGCTTGAGTTGAGCTTCTCTAGCACGAGCCTCGGCCAAAGAGTCCAACTCTTCAACATATCTAAGCTCAACAGGACGCCGGATTTTAGTATAGTGGGCACCGCGCTTTGAAGTGTTGTGCTCTTTTATTCTTTTAGCAATATTATTTGTGCACCCAACATACAAGGTAGTATCCGCGCACTCAACAATATATACAAACTGCTTCATAGGAATAATAATTATATTGTACCTGCCTCTCTTATTGAAGCACCATGATCAGAGCTTCCAGTGCCGATTTTTCAGTCATAGGGTTTGGGTTCACAGCTCGCAATTCGCGAAGCACCGTATCAATTTTGCCATCTACTTTATTCCACTCAGCAGTATTTCTATTCTTTAAGACCGGTTGTGCCTTATCCCATGCATATTCCAAGTCATCAATACGTGCCGTAGCACCCGCCTGGTCACCAGCGTTTAATTTATTAAGTGAGTCTTGTGTTATTGTGCGAAAGGTAGATAGATCTCCTAGAGGCGAAACAGCTGTGGTTGAGGTAGCTAAAGAGCTTTGAACAATGGGTGCAGCAATCTCAGCTTGAAGTTTAGTTTTGCGAATATAGTATCCTCCCCCGCCAACAATCAAAAAGAGAGCGGCGACGATACCGAGCTGTAAAAAACCGCCTTTTTCTTTCGATTCATCGGTGTGGGGTGAAGTTGCTGCTTCTATAACATCTCGTTTGGTCAGAGAAAGATAACTTACGATACTAAAAATACCTGCCACAAATATGACACTGGTGGTAGTTGCCCCAAGCCCCAAGCCTCCATGACTTTGCGGTTGAGATAGCAGGTCGCCAATAGATGCACCTAAAGGTCGCGTCATGATATAGATAATCCAAAACGAGAGAATTGAGTTTAAACGAAGTCTCCACGCTACAGCAGTGGCTGCAATTATTCCTGCAACGAGTAACCCCGTCAAAAAATACCCAAGCCCCAAACCTTCGGCAAAAAGGTCACCTGACGCTGTACCCAGCGCAAAAGTACAAAGAATCGTAAGCCAATAAAATCCCTCGCGACGCATCGTTGTAATTGAATGTACAGAGAGAGTCTTTTCAAAGATATACCAGACCAAGAACGTGCACGCTAAAAGAATAGTAAAAAGTATAGTACTGGTTTCAAGAGGAAGCCCTATCTTGTCGGTTAAATTATCAGTGACTAGTGTGCCAAATACACTGACTAGTGCAACCGTTACCCAGTAAAGACTCGGTATATACTTTTTTGCTCTCATTTGAAATACAAGAGCAATGAGTAACAGCACTCCCGTTACCACAGAAGTGCCGCTCAACCCGAAATTTAAATTCACGTTCAGAAAATCTGCCGCAGTTTCCCCAACCGTCGTGCAAAGTATCTTTATAATCCAAAAGTACAGAGTAATTTCTGGAACTTTATTTAATATCTGTCCCAACGATAGAGTCCTGACTACTTTTTGTTCTTGCATACTGAAACAATACTATAAAAATAAGATCAATTGGTAAAAATAAAACCATTAGTGCGAAACTAATGGGGTGTGCGGGAGAGGGTGAATTACTCTTATATTGTATAAAGCATGACGAGCCCTGTTGGAAGGGCTACGGCGTAAGATCCGAACATGGCGTATGCAAAGGGCCGGTGGAGACGAGGGTTAGCTCGGCCCGTAATCCAAAACTTGCTGAGAAGTAGTAACCCTAAAAATAAGAAAGCAAAGAAAAGATGTACTGCAAGGAGCGCTTGGGGTACGGGAGAAATTTGTAAACCAGGAGCTCTCATAATGAATTCAAGCAGCACTACAGCTCCAATAGTGGTGCAAAGTACGCCACTAGTGCTTCCTTGATGGTCACCCACGAGTGACTGGGCGCCACCACGTGCAATTTTCCTCCCGAGTGTTGCTGTTTTATATAGATAGTATACTGAGAACGCCAGCAAACTGCAGACGAGTAGTTTGAGCATGATCATCGGATGTATCCTTACGAATCCTGTTTTCCCTAACCCAACTATAGCAACAGCAGGAGAACTTACAACCGCTCATGTACCGATCTTGCTTGCAACCGGGGAAACTACCAAAAAGTAAAAAGTACAGCGCCACCGGCCACAGTCATAAGAGCGATAGTCACCCACCCAATGAGCGTTGTGAGAGGCTTATTTACGTACTCTTTCATCAATTGCTTGTTACTACTGAGAAGCACCACAAAAATCAAAATAATTGGCGCAACTAAACCATTTGCTACTGCAGAATAGATGAGCGCTTTGATAGGATCGAGCCCAACAAAGTTGAGTATCAAACCAAGTGACATTGAAATTATTATGACTCCGTAAAATGCGTACGCTTCGTTAAGTTTCCTATACAGGCCTGTTTTCCAACCAAAACTTTCAGAAATGGCATAGGAGGCCGAGCCGGCAAGCACAGGGACCGCAAGCATACCTGTCCCAATGATCCCCAGTGCAAAAAGAACATATGCCCATTTGCCTGCCAAGGGCTCGAGTGCTTTTGCCGCTTGGTCGGCTGTTTGAATATTAGTTATTCCATGTGCAAACAGAGTTCCTGCACACACGGAAATAATAAAAAACATAACAATATTTGAGAAAAACATACCGGTCCACACGTCGGTGCGCATGCGTTTAATTTCATCTTCTGTCGCCCCTTCCCTCTGTGCCACCGTCTGTCTACCTTTCATAACTTCTTCCTCAACCTCTTGAGATGACTGCCAAAAAAATAAGTAGGGAGAAATCGTAGTACCCAAGATGGCACACACCAGAAGAATTTGGTCTCGACTAAAGGTCATCGTTGGAACAAGTGTATGAAGAGCTACGCTTTGCCAGTCAAGATCTACCAAAAATGCTGTGGCAACGTAGGTCAGAAGTACCATTGTTAGGTATTTTAAAATTCGAGCGTAGCGAGCATAGGTGGTAAATATTTGAAGTAAAAGACTCACTAGCGCAAAAAGGATAACCACGACGGTAAAGGAAAATTGAGGAAAAAGTAATTGGGTAGCTTTTGCCATAGCACCCAAGTCGGCGCCAAGGTTAAAAGTATTAGCAATGAATAAAAGAATGGTACAAACGTACAATACATAGGGAGGGAAGCGATTTTTAATGTTTGCTGCCAACCCCTCCCCTGTCACGAGTGCAATGCGCGCGCACATCTCTTGCACCACTGCCATGAGTGGGAAAGAGAACAAAGAAATCCAAAGTAATTGGAAGCCATACTGTGCCCCTGTTTGCGAATAGGTCGCAATTCCAGAAGGGTCGTCGTCTGCTGCTCCTGTGGTGAGTCCGGGCCCTAGAGTATTAGCGTACTCTTGAACAACTTTAAACGGCTTTTTACTTATGACTTCATTTCGCACTACCCGGCTCGACTCAAAACCTTTTTGCAAAAGGACTGCTGGCGTTTTAAAAAAAGATTCTACTATTTTTTGAAAATTCATATGAGAAGATTAATAATAACTCAAAAAGCCTTCAGGTGTATCTTTTGGTTTGCCCTAGTGCTATGTAGAGTAATTGTTGTAAATCCACTTAGTAATGACGATCGCTATAAAAACGTGCGGCAAGTTTTGAAATTACCATTACGACAAGCACAAAAACAAGCCATATATCAAGGCGGTCGATATAACTTTGATATATAATTCCCGCCACCAGTGCTCCTGCCCCTGCAAGAAAGGCTATCCTTCCTGAATTCATTCGGTGAATTCCCTCTCGTTCATCTGCTACCTTTTCGCGCATCACAAACGTTGCATACGCCCCAAATACTCCAATTGCGAGCGCGAGCAATACCATATGCACCATAGTAGGCATCCAAAAATGAAATGGGTTAAGGAGAACTAAGAAAAAACCTACTAATATAACTGCAACTCCTATTTCCTTTGTTGTGTTATTTACCATATGAAATTGCAAATACTTTTTCTATTGGCACTTTAAAGTGGTGGGCGATTTTCAGTGCCAGGAGCACCGAGGGGGTATAGTTTCCTTTTTCCATAGCTATAACTGTTTGGCGCGTAACTCCAATAGCCTCGGCCAACTCTTCTTGAGTAATGCCTTTTTGAAGACGCAGCGTATTTACTTCGTTACTAATATATTCTCTCATACTATAGACTCGTGCTATTTTGCTTCAAAGTCTTCAAAGCAAACAGAATTCATACAATATCTTTTGCCTGTTTGGGTTGGGCCATCGTCAAAGATATGCCCCAAATGCGAGTTGCACACTGCACACACTGTCTCCACGCGACGCATGCCGTAGGAGTTGTCTTCAATGTTTCGGACGGCACCCGGCAAGGCTTCGTCAAAACTTGGCCACCCAGTACCTGAGTCAAACTTTGAACTTGCGGAAAAAAGTGCATTCCCACACGCCGCACATCTATAAAACCCATCCTGGTCGGGGTGGATTAATTTACCTGAAAAAGCCGCCTCGGTTCCTTTTTCACGCAAGACTTTATATTGCTCAGGCGTCAGTTTATTTTTAAATTCTTCTTCGTTTATGGGCATTGTAGTCATATATTTTAGTGTACTAAATAATTATCCGAACGTGAAAGTATACGCATCGAGCCCCATTCCTTCTACTTCAAGTTGGAGCGTGTGTTCACCGTAGTCGGGCATGTGCACAAGTTTGTACAAACGGTTCGCCTGAATTGTCACTGTACCGTCTACTGCTACATCTGCTCCCGCATTTGAGCCAATGGGTTTGCCATCTATCAATATAGTCACTTTTACCCCTGCCATAGAGCTAGCTACAAAATAAACATCTTTGGATTTGAATTTGTAAGTAATGGTACTTTTTGATTGTGACTCAGCAAATTCAGAATTAAATTTCCATGTACCACCCAAGTAAAGTTTGTTGAGGGACACGTCGGGTGGAATAAAAAGGGTTTGGTTCCCCGGACTACCCGCCGTACCGTTTGCCAAATACTCATTTCGAGCAAAACCAAAGTATGTCTCCGGACTTGCAACTTTGGATGTGTCGGAGTTCATAATGTCTTTGGGCGCAACTATCCCCGAGGAAGTTTCCGAAGTCCCTAAAACCGCTGCGCGCTCCTTAAGTGCTTTTTGTATTGCCATTTCTGTCTCGTCATAATTTCCCTCACCCGCATGGTCGTAGACAATATATCCGTCTATGTCTATGAGATATTTTCGAGGCCAAAATTGATTACCAAAAGCATTCCATGTGCCATAGTCATTGTCTAGTACGACCGGGTATTTAACGCCATCATCTTTAACCGCTCGCTCCACGTTACTTTGCACATGTTCGAAAGCAAACTCGGGAGTGTGGATACTCACTATCTCAAGACCTTGCGCCGAGTACTTGTCATACCACGCTTTTACATACGGCAAGGTGCGCTGGCAGTTGATACAACTGTATGTCCAGAAATCAACAAGCACTACTTTTTTGCCACGAAATTGGCCGAGAGTAACGGGCTTTCCATCGGTATTAACAAACCCACTCGGGTTTGTTATCTCGGGCGCTTTTTGATATTTCGAATTTTTTACTCCTGTACGGTCCGACACACTGGGGGTCGAAGTTACTTGCGGGTCTTTGTTGGCGGAAGCACTACTTGTAGCCCCAGTACTTGGCACGGGGAGTGTTGCTTGCGGCGCACTTTGAGACTGGATGATAGATTGCTCAATCTTTGTGACATCGAATATTTGGCCCGCAAGCGCTAGTTCGAGCTTTTTGTCATATCCAAAAAGTATAGCGACCCCGACCACAAGAAAAAGAACACCCATTGAGCGCTTAAACCAACCCCTAGGGTCGGACGCAACACCTAATTTTGTAAGAAGTTTTTGCCCCGCAATAGTAGCCACCAGTAAGGCCCCGCAAAGACCAATGGCATACGCGAGAAGATACACAAACCCTAATGTAAAACTTCGGGGTAACACTGTCGCCAATATAAGGAAGTAGGTTGGGCTACAACTTGAAAAGACGGGGCCGAGTGCCGCACCCATGACAACATCGCCCCAAAGTGAATTTTTTTGATACCCAGTGGCAAGCAGTTTGTTTGAGTTTTTATTTAATGAATTCAAAAATGGCAGCTTTTCATACAAAGTTGGGAAAATGGTCGTGATCCCCAGCACAATAATGATGACGCCGGATAGAATTTGCCAGAATGACTGGGGTATAGAAATCAGAGCCGTACTCGCCTTTAGGATCAGGGTAAAAATAATGACTGACACCCCAAGCGACACAGTGACCACTATAGCTTTTTTTAAACTTCGCTCACCCGAAAGAGAACCTCCAACAATTACTGGTAAGAGTGAGATAGTACACGGCGCTAGCACCGTGAGCACACCCGCTAGTAATGAAAGCAATAAAAGTATCATATACCAGAAGTATAGCTGACTTTACATTGCTTGGCTAGCAACTACGTGGGGAAAGGTATCTTTTTAGGCCGTATACAACGTAAACGTCCATTTAGTTTGAAACCAAGATCGCAACTTTAGACAAAAAGTGTTGGTGTGTTACATTATGTCCGAGCAGTTCTTCAACAACGGAGTACACCTCATGCAAATCGAGGACACAGTTGGCGTCATTGTCGCTCGCTTTCACGCCCCCAACCTCCATCCCGGGCACCACTTCGTCA
>JAYVXU010000024.1:0-18380 GCA_043784925.1 Candidatus Adlerbacteria bacterium | reverse complement strand
GGGGATTACTGGTCTAATACCCAAACAGTACGACATTCGGTGTCAAGAGGACAGAATTACTTTGGTCTAGTAGGACATTATCACTTTGGGGCTACAATTGGTTGACAGAACGTTGTATGTGTTATACTATTTACACTGGCATCTTTGTCAGGGGGACACATGTATACGTTGCTGTACTTCGTGTTGTTTATGTTCGTGTTGGCTGTGCACGAGACGGGGCACGCGCTCCTTATGGTGCGCTACGGCGTGCGCATAAAAGAGATATGTCTGGTTGGATTCGGGCCCCGATTGTTTGGGTTTAAAATACCCCAACTCTTTGGAGACACACCAGTCTCAATCCGGCTCTTGCCACTTGGTGCGTATGTTGCGCCTGTGCGCAGATTGCGCCTGCAACCGTCACCACACATGCATGTACTCAGTGGCGGAATTGCCATGAATCTCATGTTTGGCGGTTTGCTTGGGGTACTTGCCGGGGTTATCGGGGGTAGCACTTCCTACCTCTTGTACACAGTCGCTGAGACCTGCTTTTGTCTGGGGCTCATACTGTGGGTCTTTATTCATCTGGCCGGACCTGTGGTGTTGATCCTTGGGCTCCTGCAGCTTGGCTTGCTTGGGTACTTGGTTTATAAGTACCCCATCTTTGAAGTGCTCGGCAGTGTGTTGTCACTCTTCGCTGATGCAACACATATGGTGTCTATCTCGCAGACGCTGCTTCATGTTGCAGCTATTTCGGTCTCGTTGGCTCTGGTGAACGCAATGCCACTGGTGCCGCTTGATGGGGGACACATTGTGGGAGTGCTTTTGAAAAAGTATTTCCTCCGGTTCCTGCAGGAATACGGATGGGCACTGCAAACCGCTTCGTTCGTGGTCTTTTTCTTGCTCGTCATCACTTCGTTCATCTCTGATATAAAGCAATATCTCTGGTAGATATGGCTCAGGCCGCCTCGAGCTACTCGAGGCGGCCTTTTCTATACCCGTGGTCGGTAACCCCTCACACCCTTACCGTCTAGGCGAGGGCCGCCGAAGCAGTCTAGGCTAAAATTTTTTCTGGATTGCTTCGCCTTGCTCGCAAAGACGACCAGCACGCAGAGTTTTTTGAGGGGGTGTGAGGGGTTGCCGCCTCTCACTATTGACGTATTACATAAATAATGTATAAAAGAATTAGAAAAGAGGGAAAAACTAGATGAGATATGTCATAACAGGAGTCATGACTGCGCTATTGTATCCGCTCAGTATATGGCTAATCGTGGGGCGAGCGGCGGTCCTGATGGTCGGCCGAGAGCTACCGAATCATATGTTGGTTGGGTGCGTGCTCTTGGGAGTTACTGCAGTAGCCGTACAACTTCTTATGAAAAAATATGGTCTGCGTATTGTACCTTCACTATACTATGTTTGGTTTAATGCTATGAATGCTTTGATAACCGCTTTTCTGTTAGTTATTGAAGGTAATATCTACACTCAATACGCAGAGATGCGGATGATAAGGGGTGACATAGTACTGGCAATCATTTTTTTCCCGGGGTTGCTCGCGTCCTTTACAGCGTACATCATTCTCAACTTTTTCTATGGCGCTTTAAATCACCATCAGTCACGAGATACTAACAATATGTAACCGCCCAGCCTCGTATGCTTGGGCGGTTTTTTATATCACAAAGTACTATGCACATACTTCATGTGTGATAGTATAAAAATATTACTTACTCAAAACGATATTCTATGTCCACAAAAAAACTTATTCTTGGTTCCTCGATCGCACTTATGGGCCTTATTGCGCTCCCCGCATTCGCGCAAACCGGCATGCAAGTCTCGACCAGTGCTAGCACGAGTGTTGCAACACCAACACCAACCCCAACAACTACTGTCTCTCCAAAAATTTTGTGTGTGGGTACGGCGGTTGCGACCCGCGAAGCCTTGCTCGGCTCCGGCATGACTACCTACACCGGGTCTATGAATGCCGCCTATAGCGCCCGTGCTTCGGCACTCCAACAAGCGTATAGCCAAACGACTATGACCGGAGTCCGTACTTCAGTGAAGACTGCATGGTCTACCTTTACTGCATCAATGAAGTCCGCACGAAAAACTTGGCAGTCCGCACGTGACTCGGCTTGGGCTCACTACCGCACCGAGGCATCCGCATGCAAAGCACCTGTTGGTACCGGAGATGGCGCTAACTCATCAAGCGAAGCGGCAAGCAACTAATAGTGGAAGGAGGGCACTTCAAAAAATTTCAAGACCAAGTGGCCGCAGGTATTGTGGCCCTTGTTGTATTGGGGCCCATGCTCAAGCTCGGGTACGTTTTGACACTCGACATGGTGTTTGGTCCTTTTCAGACCTATGTGCCACAGGCGAGGGGTGAGTTTGTAAGCAGTGTGCCACTATGGTACTTTGTGCACCTTTTGTACACTTTCCTTCCGGGTTTTGTGATTGAGAAAGGGATGTTGTTTGGTTTATTTTTTGCTATAAGTTTTTTGTCATTGAGGTTTTTGCCACTGTCTTTAAACAAAACAAAGGCCCCCTTTCTTGTACGTTTGGTGGCCTCGCTCTTATATACAGCAAACCCGTTTGTATATGAGCGTTTGCTTGCGGGACATTGGGCGCACTTGTGTGCCTATGCACTCTTGCCCCTGGTGCTCCACCTTTTGTTTTCGCTGGAGCAGGAATATACAAGAGTACGCGCTGTGCAACTGGGCGCGGTGCTTGCGCTCGTGTCCGTTTTTTCGTTGCACTTGTTTGTGATGGCAGTACTCATGTCGGTTTTGTGGTACGCGGTTGTAATTAGCCAGGTAGTGTACAAAAAAAAGTATAACGAGCTGCCTCTAAAACTGTGGGGCGCAGGAGTAGCTTTTGTGACAACACTTGTTGCCACCAGCTACTGGACATGGCCCGCCCTCATGCGCGCGCACCCAGTTGAAAAGTTGTTTGACGCCGCGCACTGGCAAGCGTTTGCTGCAGTGCCACATGAGCATATTCCCACCATTTTAAATTTAGTACTGATGGGTGGCTATTGGGGCGAGGCGTACCCATGGGCCTCTTATTTTCGCTGGCCGCAGGAAAATATATTTTTTTTGATCTCAAGTGTTGCGGTTGCGTGTTTGTCGCTTGTTGGTGTCTATACTTTATGGAAGCAGCAAAAAACGCGGGCCGTGTTTGTGTGTGTTGTCGCAGTTTTAGCACTCGTCTTTGCCACTGGCGTGTCTGACACTCCGTTCGCTGGTTTAAATTATTTTTTATATGCGCACGTACCTTTTTGGTCGGGCTTTCGAGACAGCCAAAAGTTTATAGCCCTGTATGCTTTGTGTGTCAGTCTGTGTGCGGGGGTAGGGAGTGGGGTAGTGCTTGAGTGGGCACGACGCCTGGGCTCAGCCTGGCGGTATATAGTTGCAGTAGTTTTTTTGGTGCCGCTTTTGTTTGGCGTGTACGTGTGGTTTGGATTTTCCTCGCAACTACCCTCTGTTTGGTATCCACAAGACTGGTTTTTGGTCCGGAGTGAAATAGCAAGTGCCCCACAAGACAAAATGCTTGTAGTGCCGTGGCAAGGGTACTTGTCTTTGCGGTTTGTGCAAAATCACCTTGTTGCCAACCCTACGTCGCAATTTTTTGGGCCCCAAGCTGTGGTGAGTCAAAACGTGAGGGTTGGGGGAGTGTATGACGAAAACGGCACCGCAAGCTATGAAGAGCTCGACTATGCCGTGCGGCACCAGAGCCCTGCCGACGGGCGCACTATGGCGGAGTTTCTGCGAGCACGAGGTATTCGGTACGTATTGTATTTGCAAGACTTGCGGGGTGTTGACCCAAATACGTATCAATTTTTACAATCCTCAGAATTTACCCGCATACTTTCGACTGAAACACTAGAGCTGTATACAATTAGTAAGTGAGAGAGGTTCCCAAGCCTTTCCTTTCTGTGTGCTTCATGCCCGAGTCATATTCGCCTTGCTTATATATAGAAGGAGGTTTAAAATTACAACTTGTGTGACACTTGCGCGACACTTGTGCCCGGCTGCATTACTTCCTAACTCAACCCACGTATGTCACTAAAAAAATTCGAAAAATTTCTTCCCGCACTCTTAATTGCACTGCCGCTTTTAGCAGTAGCTGCGTTCGGCTCGGCTAACGGGGGCTTTGTGGGTATAGCGAGTGCCGGCTATGGCGGACAACATGCTCCTTATAAAGAAAGTTTTGCGGCTGCTATTAACGCTCCTCAAGAAGTACCACCTACACCAAGCCAGGCAACTGGGGACTCACTTTTTGATGTGAGTATGAACGAGCGCGAAATCGACTACAGTGTCATTTTGCACAACGAAACAAATGTGACAGATGTTGCACTCTATTGTGCCAAGCCCGCCGTCAATGGCCCTAAGGTCGTGTCGCTCTTTCATGCAGCCTCATCAACTAACACCCAAACATACTCGGGCACTATCGCCGAGTCTGATGTATTGGCCTCGGCTCGAAACTGTAACCCAAATATCACAACACTTCCTCACTTAGTGCAGGCAATGCGCGAGGGAAATATTTACATCAATATTTTGACCGCACAGTATCCAAACGGAGAAATTCGTGGGCAGTTGAACCGTACCACCACTTCGCCAGGTAACGGCAATGGAGGTGGAAACGGAAACGGTAATGGTGGTGGAAATGGTCAGGACGGGAACCATGAAACTATCAACCCGTCGAGCGCTACTGTTCACCCGGGGCAGCATCTAAACTTTGAAGGTCGTCATTTCCCCCACGAAACAAACGTCAACATTACGCGAAACGGAGTATTGGTAGGAATAGCACATGCGGACGGCGGAGGTAACTTCACCACTGGTTCGATTGTTATGCCTTCTACGCCTGGCGTATACACCTTTACCTTTACTCCAGTCTCGGGTGGCGCACCTATCAACTCAATTATCACCGTTCAGTAATCCTCGCGCTCTCGTAATTAACAAAACCCTCTAAGTCGGAGGGTTTTGTTTTTTGTGAGTATGCTAGTATATATCCATTATTGTGTGCGTAAATATATTTTGAATTTATTTTATATGATAGGCAGTACGAATGCATCCAGCCACTCACTCAGTAGATATCTTTTGGTTCGGATTGTATGCATCGTTGTTGTCGCGCTCGCGCTCTATATCGTTGGGGGAGGGCTTATAGCAAAATATGTACGTTTGACGACAAACGAGAGCAAAAAAAATTATGCGCTTCAAACATACACAGATGTGTATGGCGAATCTTGCAACATTGCCGTCGTTCGCCTTGAAAACAATGAGTTATATGCAACGGATGTGGCGCAGTCGAGCGCAGACCCAAGTGGGTTTGGGGCGGATGCGCTTGTAGCCCAAATTGAGCAGGCAAAAGAGGATGATTCGATTGCGGGAGTCTTGCTTGAAGTAGATTCGCCTGGAGGATCTCCCACCGGAGGCGAGATGATATCAAAGGCACTCAAGGCGCTCGGTAAACCATCCGTGGCCCTCATCTATGACGAAGGAGACTCCGCTGCCTACTTTGCTGCAACGGGGGCGACCACTATTATTGCCTCACCATTTTCAAGTGTAGGAGATATTGGTGTCACGAGTTCGTTTGTTAATTATGCAGGCTCAAACGCCAAAGCAGGGAATACCTTCGAGCAAATTTCGTCCGGCAAGTATAAGGACGCGGGTAACCCCGACAAGGCGCTAACTGCCGAAGAGTTGGCTCTTTTGAGGAGTAACGTCAGTCACGAATACGACTCACTTGTGGCGCAAATTGCGCAAAATAGGAATATGAGCACGACAACAGTAACAGCGCTTGCGGACGGCTCTGCTGTCCCTGGTTCTGAAGCTATTAAAAAAGGTTTGATAGATGCGCTCGGAGACGCTACTACTGCAAAAGAATGGTTTAAAAACAAAATAGGACATACGATTGTTCTTTGTGACCCTAAGTCCTAGGGTTTGCAACTATTGTTTATGAATACTTTCCACAAAACACTACTCGTTATTATTGTGGTTGGCTGCGTTGTTCTTGTGCTGTCGCCTCTGTGGTTACCTCGACTCGACGCATACAATTTGCATCGCATTTCTATTGAAAAAAATAACCCGGTGTTATCGTTAGTGCCTACTCCTCGCGTCGTGCCCCAAAGCCCGGAGTTAGAAGGCGAAGATTTTTCGGTTGGGTTTCTTCATTTTAAAACTCCATGGACCTCGGTGACCGCAAGGAAAACAACTGTAGGTGGAACAGGCCTTGTATTTGACTCCAATGCGCACAGCCTGATTGTGCTCAAAACTTCTTCGCTTTTGGATACGGGGCATATGCTGTATGGCACCTCGACACTTGAGACTATGTACTCGCGCGAAGCGATTCGCTCCCCATACGCTTTTGCACGAGCCGAATTGTCTGCAACCCCAGCGCACGACCAGTGGTTACTGCACCCACAAAAGTCACTGCAACTTAGTAATTTACTTTTTGCGAAAGCTGCAGAAACGGCGGTACTTCACCCCACCCGAATATATAGTTTTGAAACGCCCGCGGTTATGGGTTTTGAATTTGTACTGCCCGACCCCACCCAAACAGCGCTATGGATTTTTGACCGTGTACATAAGACGCAATATGCAATGTATCTCGCGTCTTCCACTCAAGCCGAGACAGACGCGATTGTCTCTTCTATTCGTACAAACTAAAGGATCTGTAGAGCTTGGGGATAACAACATGAAGCCTTCTATTTAAATGCTTTAATAAGGGTGTGTTTGAACTAATTCTAGCTGTAGGTTTTGTAGGAGGCTTCTTCTACCTCAATAGTCGCGTTACTCATTTGGAAGACACCCTGAGGAGTTTTTCTCAAAAGACTCTTCCTGTGCCACCTCAGGCCCCCGGTCCACTAGCAGATTTAGTTGATCCCGTTGTATATCAAGCGGCGATAGCTGAAGTTGGTGTACCTGCCGGCGTTCTGCCTATCGCCCCACCTGCTCCACCGGCGGCCCCCTTTGACGAGATGAGTGGGGGTAAATGGCTGGGGAGACTCGGCATCGCGGCAATTTTTATTGGTGTCGCATTTTTCCTCAAGTACGCTTTTGATACTAATTTGATAAGTGTTATGGGTCGTATTGTGCTTGGTGTGTTAACTGGAGCCATTTTTATAGGGTCGGGGCAATATTTACGGACAAAATATGGTCAGTACGCACACCTCTTAGTTGGGGGAGGAGTCGCGATTTTGTACCTAAGTTTTTATGCTGCGTTTGCCTTGTATTCGCTCATGTCGCAGCCAGTTGCATTTGCGCTTATGATGCTTGTCACAGTTATCACGATTGTGCTTAGTATTGTAGACGACCTCGAACCTATAGCGGTGCTCGCGGTGTTAGGCGGTTTTGCAACACCCTATTTAATTTCTACCGGGCACAATGAGCCGGTGCAGTTGTTCACGTATATAACAATTATAAATATTGCAGTACTCACCCTTTCTCTTCGAAAACAATGGTTGTCACTCACGTACCTTTCTTTTGTTGGCACTGGCATCCAGTACTTAGCGTGGTACGGCATGTTTTATACACCGGACCAATTAGGGGTCGCGTTCTCTTTCCTTAGCCTTTTCTTCCTTATGTTCTTGTGCCTCCCGACTCTCCAAGTATTTCTTGGCAAAAGTTCGACAAACGAAGGCGACCTTATGCTCACCTCGGTGAACGCGCTTTGCTACTTTAGTATTTCCTACGTTATTTTAGCCCCTCTTCACTACTCAGCGCTGTGGTTGCTGGCACTTCTGTTGGGTGGACTATATTATTCTGCTTCGTATAGCTTGTACTCAGCCAACCCTAAAGACGTACGGCTCGCCCAGCTATATGCGGGAATTGCTACCATGTGTTTGACCGTTGCTATCCCACTTAAACTCGAGCATTCGTGGATAACTTTGGGATGGTTTATAGAAGCGGCGCTTTTGTGGGGGATTGCATTCGAATATAAATATAAAAGTATTAGCGTGTTTGCTTCCGGTGTATATGCGCTTGCTCTTTGCAAACTCTTTTTTGACTATCAAACGAGCGATACTACCCACACCACACCGTTTCTTAATGAGTATGTGGGCCTCTTTTTAGTAGCAATTGGGTTGGCATACTTTGTGTCCTACATGTACCACACCCACGCACCTCTCGAAGACGAATCGCAAACCCTTTCTTCGGTATTTTTTGTTATAGCAAATATATTTAGTATTTATATCCTCACGTCTCAAATTTCTGTAGTCTACGCACTTCAAGAGGGGAGCGACCTCACAAACCAAAAAAACACCGTCATATCAATTGTGTGGTCGGTATACTCTATCCTTCTCTTGCTGGCGGGGTTTGGGGCAAAGCTCCGTATTGCGCGACTTTTGGGGCTCGTATTCTTTTTCCTTACGGCATGTGAAATATTTTTGACCGTGTGGAGCTTGGGCGAGTTATACCGCATCATCGCGTCCATATTGTTTGGTGCAATAGCTCTTCTCGGTTCATTTATATATGTAAAATATAGCGCCCGCATTAAGGAAATTGTTTTATAAGCACTAGGCTGGTAAGCTTATTTTGTGTCATCCGAACGTCTCCAAACTTTTTCCTTTCTCGCACTTTTTTTTGGAGTGTCGGTCCTTCTCTTTTTTATTTTTGCGCCATTCTTGCAAATTTTGACACTGGCTGGGGTGTTTGCCGCACTTCTGCAGTACCCGTATAAAAAACTCCTAAAAATTTTTGGAAATAAAACAGCAGCCGCTATGTTTGTGGTGGTGGCGTCCATCCTCTTTCTTATTGTGCCTCTGTTTTCACTGGGTTTCCAAATATTTGTCGAGATGCAGAATTACTATTCGCAAAATTCGGTTGGTACTGAGTCTGTGAATTCTCTGCAAAATGCGGTAAACCACAGTGTACATAAAATATTTCCACTCCTTTCGTTTAATCTCCAGCAGTATATAAACGACACACTGACATTCGTATCTCGCAATGTCGCAGGAGTGTTGTCTGGGACCGCGTATATATTTTTAAATACTTTTTTAATGCTTTTGGCCTTCTTTTTCTTTTTACGGGATGGTGAGTTATTTGTTGCAAAAGTAAAAGCACTGAGCCCTTTTGGAACTACCGAAACAGATGAGTTGCTTCGTCGCACTTACCAAACTGCCGAAGCGGTCATCAAAGGTACGCTTCTTGTGGCACTTGTGCGGTGGCTTTTGCTTGAAGTTGCGTTTTATTTTTTTGGAGTACCCAACGCCCTTTTGTGGGGTACTGTTGGAGGATTCGTGGGCGCCATTCCTGGTTTAGGAACGCTGTTAGTGTTTGTGCCCGCGGTTTTGTATATGTGGCTCCAAGGTAATACACTCAGCGCACTTGGGCTTAGTATGTCTGCGCTTGGTATTATTTTGGCCGTAGACAACCTGCTCACTTCATATTTTTTTGGAAAGAAGTTGCCCGTGCCTCAGATGTTTATTTTGTTCTCAATACTTGGAGGAATTGCATTTTTTGGGCCCATAGGCTTTATATTAGGTCCACTTGTTTTGTCACTTTTTATATCAATTGTCTCGATTTACATGACAAAAGACTCGACAGATATAGTGTAAAATATTCACAGGAGCCCTACTTTGGAGGAAATACTTCCATGCAAGAGTAGCGTATACTGGGGAGTGTAATTAATTAGTTAACAGTATTTAGAAATTATGCGACCAATAAGTAAAAGTGTGCTAAGTGCGGTGCTCGGCCTCTCGCTCATGGTGCCGGTTATGGCAAATGCAGCAGGGCTCACGACAAACCAGGTAAGTGCTATTGTCTCTCTCTTGCAGTCATTCGGCGCAGACGCTGGGGTTGTTTCAAACGTGCAGTTGGTACTGTCCGGCCAACCAGCTCCGGGCACAGGTACGAGCACTATGGCTCAACCTCCGATGCATGGCGACAATGATAATGACAAAGACAAAGACAAAGACAAAGATCAGCATCATGGCATGGGCAATGGCGGAATGCCTCCAGGGCAAATGAGTAAAATGGCGTGTCTAAGTTTGTCTCGCGACTTAGGACCAGGGTCTCACGGAGATGATGTAAAGCAATTGCAACAACTCCTGTCGGACGATAAAGATACAGGTTTTAGCGCACAAACAACGGGAGTGTTTGGCCCTGCAACATCAAAGGCTATGATGAAATTCCAATTGAAGAATGGTATTGCTTCAAGTGGTACGGGCAAAGTAGGGCCTATGACACGTGGTTTCTTTGAGAGAAGCTGTGGGAAAGGCTTGAGTATGGGCAGCACAACTTCAAACTCGGGCGACCAAAATGGACATATGCCAATGCCTATTGGGGTCGGTATGAGCGGTTCGATAACAGCAGTGAGTACTTCAAGTATCACTGTTCAAAATCGTGATGGAAAGTCGGTGATGGTATTTATAAACTCTTCTACTACCATTAGAGTGTTTACTCCACCTGCTACTTCAACTAACTCAACCTCAACTACAACCACCCCTCCACAACCACCAACTACACCTCCAACTCCGGGCACTATCTCCGACCTCATGGTAGGAAAGATGGTGTCAATTGAGGGCACGGTACTGTCGGAAGGTACGGTTACGGCTCGAAGTATTATGGTTGGTATGATGCCTCTTCCTCAAAACTGGCATGCGCCTACTATGCAGAACAATCAAGACGGCGAACACGGGGGCCAGCGCGGGCCTCGGGGTGATCGATAAGAATCTCACAACTAACTATGTAAAAAACAGAGAGCACACGCTCTCTGTTTTTGTTTTTGTCGGGTAGACTCTTGATATACGGAGCCAAAACTCGTATTTTTGAGCAGTTTATAGTACGGTATATGTTGTGCCCCGTCATTTGCCGAAGTAGCTCAGTTGGTAGAGCAACTCCATGGTAAGGAGTAGGTCGCCAGTTCGATTCTGGCCTTCGGCTCCACTAAAATAATCCCCTAAAGGGGATATATATTTAGTAGGATGTCCATGCAATTGGACCCCGAAAAATAGTATGAGAAATAAAATATCTGAGTTGATAAGATTAATCAAACCTTTTGATGAATTAGAGCAAGAGCACATAGCTGACGCTGTAGCTTGGATAAGCAGCGGTGTTGAGATTTTTCGCCTTCAAAAGCCTGACGTGCTGTTGCTCTAGAAATGTACAAAAGTAGTAGAGTACAATAAAGATATGGAAATTGGAATATGGGGTGACAGTATAACTTATGGAGAAGGCGACAAATTTGATTAATTACTCCTATGTACCCCGCGAAAATACTATTTTCTCAAAAATTTAATCTTCAGGATATTGCTATTGAAGTGCTGGAAGAAACTTGGCGCTCAAACTCAATCTACGATGAGTTAGTGGATAGGGTGTGGAGCGAGAGACTCCGCGCTGCGAAAGAACGAGGTTTGAAGCTATGGGACGCTGAGCAATACCGAATTGCAAATGTAGATGAAATTGAACAAATGGGAGCGCTCATATTTAAACTCGGTCTTGTTTCATATAGATACTCTGCTACATTCCAGGAATTACAAAAACATTTTGCTGAAAATAACCTAGAGCCGATTTACCACTTTTCAAATGGGGCAATGCTTCGAACCAACGACGGTGCGTATCTTTTTGGCAAAAGAAGTACTAATGGTGTAACAGACATTTTTGGAGGCGCAGTCCAACCAGGAGAAGTTGCGGTTTGCTCCGGGGCCGATATTGAAGCAAATATCCTTAAAGAAGTAGAAGAAGAGGCGGGGCTCGACCTGCACAATATGGACTCGAACTACTGTATAGGTATTTTACAATCCATAACATCCAATGTGCTCACTATCTCCCATATGCAATTGAACGTTAGTGTGGAAGAAGTACAAAAAATTTTTAAAAACAGAAAAGATGATGAAATGTCCGAACTCATTGTCGTCCCCGAAAGTGATATCGAACCATTCCTGAGAGCTCTGCCCAGCTACCGGCCCTATATTTTTGATCTATTAAAAAATGTTGAGGTAGGGGAGCCGAGGTAAACACAAGTAATCCTATATCTTTTTTGGGTATACTTAAATTTTTGACTCACAAATACTTTTGTGGTATTACTGTCGTAGTGCGAGGTTCGACTCGCTTGTACAACTCAAATTAGGGAATGGTTTCAATGGCTATTTTGGTCGCGGTAAGTCATGAGGTTTTAGAGGGAAATAACGATGCGCTTATGTCGCCGGAGGTTCAGTGCCGGTTCAAACAGAAGGTGACTCCACTGGTAACCAATAAAACACTCATTCTCTGTGAAGGCCTTAACCACGACGAATTGATTGGGCCCAAGCATCCGAAATATGATTTTACTCGGTCATTTTTCTTCAATGATACGCTCGGCTCTACTCAACCCACCATCGGGGGTTTTGACCCGCGTGCCACAACTTCGCCTGAAGTGGCAAATACAATCGCCTCTGTGTACGACGAGTGGTATACAATTGTTACGACATCGGTGAGGATGGAGCGAAACTTGCCTGTACCCGCGACGCTACTGGCAATTATTAAGTCACTGCGTCTTACACGGCCACACGCGCAGATAGCACGCCGCCTGACGTTACAAGAGTTACGTGTGGCTCACTGGATTGACGACACGAGTCGCAATTTTGACCGCAGATACCTTAATGCGATGAAATCCTATGGCCCATCCTATGACAAATGTTTGTTCGTGGGAGGGGCAACACACGTTATCTCGCTGGCTCTCAAAAGTAACCACAGTGTGGTAGACCTTACTCCTCAAGAAGACGCACGGGGAATATTTTTTAGCTATCTGTCAGACGGGTGGGCACGTCTCTTTATTGAGGCAGACTTAAAAAAGTAACCAAATTTCATCACCTGGCAGAGTCGACAGATTCTGCCAGGTGATTTTTGTACCAGTGTGCAGTAAAATTGGACCATTACGAGACATGTTGACAATATTTTTATATATGATATACTCTTATTTGTAGTAGTACTTTGTTATATTACGGCTCCGATGTCTTCTTGCAGTAGTGAGAAAAACAGAGGAGGGAGCTTCCTTGGAATCCGTTCCATCCATGGAAGAGTTAAGATCAAGATTAGTCGCAGACGAGTATGTTTGTGGCAAAATCAGAGGCAAAACCGCGATGGTTGAGCCTAGATGACTTGCCAAGTCATCACTGAACGGAGTTTCTGGTTCCGAGAAAGCCTAGACCATAGCACGACCACTCCATGGTTAATGGTGCACCGGTAGTCGTGACCGTGGTGACAACACTCGGAGGTGCTGGTTCCAATCTTTTGGAACTTAACGTTTGTCTCGAGGCAGAGAGATATACGTTTGACTCAGCACTAGCCTACAAGCTTACCCACCCCTTCCGTTTAATACGGAAGGGGTTTTTGCGTTTTCAAACCTGCTGTTTGTTGACATATTTAAAAAAATGATATATAATTAATACAGAAGTCAGTTCTCTGACAGCTACAACCTAAACATAGAAAAGGGGCCTTCAATGAGTAAGGGTAACCAGCGCCGCACTACGGCGCAGCTCGTCGTTCCGTTCGGGACGAGGGAATTCACCGCATATGCGCTTGGTGGAAAAGGTATGAGCCTTGCCGCTCTTGCACAGAGCAGTTTCCCAGTACCGCCGGGGTTTACTATTACAACCTCGGCAGCTCGCGCTTACATGCATGAGGGTCGTTTTCCAAAACGGCTCTTGCAGCAGATCGAAACCATCGGCCTGCCTCATGTGGAGCGTGCAAGCAGTCTGCGCTTCGGTGACCAGGAGCGACCGCTTCTTGTTTCTGTGCGGTCGGGTGCGATGATATCGATGCCTGGCATGATGGAAACGATTCCGAACGTGGGCTTGCATCCTTCCACCATGGGTGGCTGCATGTCACGTTTAGGAATGGACACGGCGCTTGACTGCTTCGCGCGGTTGAGCAGGAGTCTGGCAGAGACGCTGAACCCATTCCTGGGCATGCAGCTTCTTTCCAAAGACTCCAGTCCAAAGGATCAGCTGTATGCTGCTCTCGGTGCTGTGGCAAAATCGTGGTTTGCGCCACGCGCTATCGCATATCGGAAGCACAATAACATTGCTGACGACCTTGGGACCGCTATCACTGTGCAGCAAATGGTCTTCGGTAATGCCGGAGATGATTCCTGTACGGGAGTGGCGCTTAGTCACGATCCACATACTGGGCTTGAGATTCTCTGCGGCGACTTCTTGGTCAATGCACAGGGTCATGACCTGGTGGGTGGCGTTCGTACGCCGCGCCCAATCCTTGAGCTCGACGCGTGGAACGCGTCCGTGCATGCCGAACTGAAAGAGCACGTGGCTCGCCTGGCTCTACTCACTGGGTTCCCGGTCGAGGTTGAGTTTACCGTTGAACATGGTCAACTCTTTCTCTTGCAGCATCGCCGTGCGGTGTTGACTCCGGAAGCTAAGGTGGTGTATGCCGTGCATGCACACTGGGCACGCAGTATCACTCGTGATGCGGCAACCCGCATCCTTACAGAGCAGGAAGTCGAAAGGCTAACTGAGCTGAAAGGATTTGAGCCTAGTGCGCTTGCAACTGCAACCTCTCTTGCCCTTGGTGCTTCTGCTTCGGCAGGAGTGGCTATTGGGCAAGTGGCGCACAGTGCGAGCGAAGCCACGCGACTTCAAGAGCGCGGCATTCCCGTTGTTCTGGTGCGGCCAATGACTACGCCAGACGACTACAGCGCTATGATAGCGGCACAAGCAATCGTGACGCAGGAAGGGGGCTCTTCATGTCATGCAGCTATCGTGGCCCGGGCTAAAGGGATACCCGCGGTTGTGGGTGTCGGTAACACCAGTACGCTCCGGTCTGGAATGTGGGTGTCGGTCGACGGTACTCACGGAGTGATCTACGAGGGGCAGCATCCCCTCGTCGCAACAACCAACACCAAGGAGGTAAACCTATGGACCCGGTGGTATAAGGCCGGACAATGGTCGGAGCCACGAGTGGATGCGTTTTGGACTAAACAGCTACTCAGCGCTAACGACCTACTGCGAGACTTTTATTTGGCAGAGAGAGTTGCGGTGGAAACCAAGGGTTCGGTCCTCAGTGCCCAAGCTCAAGAGCTTCATCGCCTAACTGCGATTTCGGTCGCAGAGATCTTTGCCACGTACCTGACTTTGGCAGTCGCGAGCGAACTGCGTCATGCAGAACCTCAAGGAGTGCTTGGAGTATCAGCAGAATTGCAACAGCTGAAGTCCGAGTACGACATTGGGGTGTATGCACACAGTGCCTCACAGGTGCTCCGATATCAGACTAGCCGAGAAAAGACTCAAAACTTTTTTCGTCTGGCTGAGCGGGTCTTTGCGGCAATCGGCTGGGAGTACTTGTGTGGTGGTCCTAAATGGGCTGCTATAGCTCGCTGCGGCGCTGAGTTTTTCGAAGGGAAACTTTCGCACGTACTGTTTGTCGACCAGGTGTTCGATCTCCGTCACAACGGGAACACTCTGTTCGATAAGCATGAGATGCTTAGCTCCTATACATGCGAATCATTGTTGCACCGCCAGCTTGACCATAAGCGGTATGCGACTTCGTTTTGCGAGTTGGTAGCAAGGCTCGGTATGGTGCAAGAGGGTCCTCATCATCACCCACACAGGGAGAAGCTGCATGAACTGTTTTCTCGGCTCGAGCTAAGCCCTACACATGGGTAATGCTCAACCACCGGTGCTGCACTGTGACCATCATGGTGCAGCACCGGTTGAGGTAGGTCCCTATCAGATTTATCTGGGAGGGGCATATAATTTTCGCCCGGGAGACATAGAAGGTTTTGATCTTCTCATCCCTCTTGCGAGCAATGCTGTGGTCCCGTTTCGCTTCGGCAATCGGTATTCCATTCTCGCCGCACCACTTATAGACTTTGGAGGAGTGCCACCTCGGTGGCGTGACTTTCTGGAAGTAGTTATCAAAGAGTTACAACAAGGCAAAAAAATTCTAGCCTACTGCCTTGCGAGTCATGGGAGGTCAGGTTTGTTGGCAGCAAGCCTAATAGCTCTGTTGGAAGCTAAAGATGAAACTCCAGACCCTATAGAAGCAATACGTAAAAGGCATTGCTCTCATGCGGTCGAGAGTTATGCCCAAGCTGAAGCTATATTTAGTTTAAGAAACGATCCGGTGCCAGCATTGTATCAGCCTGAACCTACTGCCGTACAAAAACTTGTTCCGATAAAAAAGTTTAGAAAACGCTCTTCTAAAAAATAAAAAAGTTGTGCTAAGATTTGTTCAAATAACCTAAGGCGATGCTTCACAGCATCGCCTTTTCTCATCGGGGTTTTAGGGTATACTATTTTTATGCGGAAGGTTTTGGCACAAAGTAGGGCTTTTGTACTTATTGCGGCCTTAATTCTCATGATGAATTTTGGGGGCTTTTTGTCTGCAGGAATGATGATGAATGATGCGGGTATGCATGACTGTCCTTTTATGGGAGTACCAACCTTGTGCGGTATGAGTCCTCTTGAACATGCGGCACAGTGGCAGGCGATGACAGTGGCTACAACACAGCAATTTTCATCTATTGCACTTTTGCTCCTACTCGTCCTAGTCTGGAGCTACTTTAATCCACGGAACATTTTACAACCTGCTCCTTTATATCTACTACAGCGAAGAGACAGGGGAAGAGTTTTTGACCCGCTCAGGCTGGCTTTTGCCCGTGGAATTTTAAATACTAAACGTTTTTAGGAAGAAGGGTTTTATCGACACACTAAAGCATTCTTTAGTGTTTTAGTTATTGATAACTCGTTGCATATAAAAAAGCAGAAATTATAATCTTGCATCATCAATTCTATGAATTCTAAAATACTCACCTTGTACGTACAAGGCATGCACTGTAAAGCATGTACCTTGCTAACCGAAATGGAAGCAAAAGAATTGCCGTATGTTGTACGTGCAAAATCTGATCTTATACACCACACCATTGAAGTAGAAGGGGACTTCTCAAATAAATCCGCAGAATCTGTCGCTAGTGAACTGACCCAGGTTATGGAACCTCATGGCTACACTGTGTCCGTCGAGAGAAAAGTACAGCCAAAAAGATGGGCTGAATTTACTTGGGCCATTCCCATTGCAGTAGCATTCGCTGTCTTGTTTGTGTTCTTGCAAAAGCTCGGCATTGTGAACGTGATACACGGGGGCAAAGTGAACTATGGCACCGCCTTTGTAATTGGTATTGTTGCGTCACTCTCAACCTGCATGGCAGTTGTAGGTGGATTAGTACTTTCCATGTCAGCAACGTTTGCTCAAGAGGGGGATACTGTGCGACCGCAACTTATGTTTCATGCAGGCCGCCTTGTTTCTTTCTTTATACTCGGCGGAGTCATCGGGGCTATTGGCACAGCTTTTACTCTAAATACCACGGCCACCGTGGTGTTGGGTCTGATTATTGCTGCAGTTATGCTTATTCTCGGGCTCAATTTGTTGGAAGTATTTCCTTGGGCTAAAAAATTGCAGCCATCGATGCCAAAATTTTTGGCACGCCATGCGTATGGGGCATCAAAACTCAATCATACGTTAACCCCACTTCTTGTAGGTGTTGCAACATTCTTCTTGCCATGTGGGTTTACTCAATCGATGCAAATCTATACGCTCTCAACCGGCAGTTTCCTCCGTGGTGCACTCACGATGGGCTCGTTTGCACTGGGCACGCTACCCGTCTTAGGACTCATTAGCTTCTCGTCTTTCAGCATTCAAAATAGCTCGTACTCAGGTATATTCTTCAAAACTGCTGGGCTTATTGTCATCCTATTTGCACTCTTCAATCTTCTCAACAGTCTTGTTATTATTGGACTAATTCCACCATTATTTAACTTCTAAAATTTGCTATATGAAATCAACAATTCTTGCAGGGGTAGCGGTCGCGGTGCTGATCGGTGGGGCACTTATGCTTAGTTCAAAAAGTAGTGGGGTCGTGGCGACGGCCGACACAGTAGCAGCAAATAACGTGACCATGGAAAATGGTAAACAAATTATTAGTATGCAAGTTAAAGCTGGCTACAGCCCTAAAAAGAGTGTAGCAAAAGCCGGTGTGCCCACAATACTGCGCTTTACTACAAACGGCACCTTCGACTGCTCCTCAGGTGTGCGTATTCCAAGCATGGGTATAAGCAAAACGCTTCCATCGACCGCAACAACTGACATAGACATAGGGACTCCAACGGTTGCGACTCTGCAAGGCACCTGTGTGATGGGCATGTATCCATTTGAAGTTAATTTCCAAGGGTAATTCATAATGAAATAGTCTGTGCCTCACTCCCTGGAAAGATACTTGGCACCGCTTACTCCGTTAATAGTACTTAGTCCCATTTATCACCACCTAGCATACAAGTCCTTGACTTTAATTAATATATAGGTATAGTACTATGTAGGTTCAATTCGTCTCCCTACCCCTTAATACGAAGTCTTGGTAAATTAACTTCTAAAGATTTCACACACTGATGGAACTCTTCTTCCATCATACACTCATACGCAGTC
>JAYVXU010000023.1:0-18733 GCA_043784925.1 Candidatus Adlerbacteria bacterium | reverse complement strand
CAATGCAGAACCGCTCCTCACTCGTGAGGTGTTTTTTCTTGTTTGCCGCCATATAAACCATAGTACCTACCCTTCGTATTTAAAGGTAAGGAAAAGATCAGCGAGAGGTCACACCAATGAGCGTCCTTCTTCGACTTGTTCTCATCAATTTCAAAGAGGTGCCGTTAACAGAGTATCAGAAGGAATTTGTTCCTCTAGATGGGACAGAAATGCCCCCGAATCATTTCCACGTGCGGTGGGTTAACTGGCACTCAGAGCCGCGTTTCAATGAAATGATTTGTATCGCTCATGAAGATGCTGAGGATGAGTATAATTTGTTTAAAGTAAAAAAGATTATACATATGCTCGACCGCAATCCTCCGTACATCGAAATTCAGCTCGATATTGATAACACTGAGCTGAATTTGGTAATGGCGCGAGAATTTAGGGAAACAGGAGAGCACTTCTTCAAGGGATTTGTTCTCGAGGAAGAGGCTGTGGATCTATAAGCATCCTAAAATACAACCGCCCACCAGAGCCACCCGGCTTCGGTTGGGCGGTTTCTGTTTTTATTCATTCAAAACCGTTCCGATTTCGTTCCATACGGCGCACAAGTTTGAAAATGATGTGCTATATTGTTTTTGTGTGAAGAGCGGCCGTAGTTTAGTGGTATGACGACTCCTTGCCAAGGAGTAGACGGGAGTTCGATTCTCCCTGGCCGCACATAAAGGTCGATTTTAAAGAGTGTCTCCCCTACTCCGACGTATAGACCTAAAGGTTATACCCAGCGTTAAGGACAAATTACCTGTCGAGTTGTTGATAAATAAGGGTTTTTTGGAAATAGGTGTGGATAACGTTGGGGACATGTGCATAAAGGACAGTTCCAGACCGTCTTTAAAGTAGCTATAAACGTTTCTTATGAAACACTTAATTAAAAACGGTTCACGTGAACCATTGTTTTATGGCTAAAACTGAAAAAAGAGGAATTGGAGACCTAGGAGAGGGAGTAGTGTGTAAATACCTTGAAAACAAAGGTTATACTGTCCTTGAGCGCAATTACCTCAGGCCGTGGGGCGAAATAGACGTGATAGCTAAAAAGGGTAGTGCTCTGTATTTTGTTGAAGTAAAAACTGTTACACGTGAACCAAGTAGGGGAGGCTTTCGCTCTGAGGAGAATATGCACCGCAATAAAATTCAGCGCCTACATAGAGCAATACAAACGTACTTGCTTCAAAAAAGGATTACAGAGGAGACTCCTTGGCAGATAGATTTAGCTTGTGTATACATAGACATGAATACGAAACAGGCAAGAGTAGAAATTTTAGAAAATATCTCGTAAGTATAGATAAGGCAAAATTGTGATAGAGTAGTTAAGTGCGAATCCGGGCCGTAGTATACCGGTAGTACGCCTGTTTTGGGAACAGGTGGACCGAGTTCGATTCTCGGCGGCCCGACAAGTAATTAAGTAAGATGAATAAAGTTATATTGGAACTGTCTCCACAAGTCAATTATGAACTATTGGACTCTGGAGAGCAGGAAAAATTAGAGCGATTTGGTTCTATAGTGCTTGCTCGACCAGACCCTCAAGCCTTGTGGGAAAAGAAGTTACCTAAGTCAGAGTGGATAAAAGCAGACGGGTCGTATCAAAGAGAAGGGCGAGTGGGGGAGTGGAAGCTCAAAAAAGACTTTCCCAAGCAATGGCCGATACAATTTGGTGGACTAGATTTGGTTATTCGTGCAACATCCTTCAAACACACTGGTCTATTTCCTGAACAACTACTCAACTGGGACTGGATGCGCAACCGCTTGTTACAGATAGATTCTTCTGAGAACCCTAAGGTTCTTAACCTTTTTGCATATACAGGAGGAGCCACCCTTGTTGCTGCCCAAGCAGGAGGGCAGGTGACCCACGTTGACGGCTCAAAGACAGCGGTAACTTGGGCACGTGAGAATGCGGAACTATCTGGATTAGGGGATAAACTTATTCGTTGGATCGTTGACGACGTTTTGTTATTCATGAAACGCGAAATAAAGCGGGGTAATAAATACGATGGAATAATAATGGATCCACCCGCTTTCGGACACGGTCCTAAGGACGAATTATGGAAGATAGAAGAGAGTTTTGTGGAACTTGTCCGATTGACTGAGCAACTTCTATCGGACAGTCCTTTATTTGTCCTTATAAGCGGCTACGCTGCTGGCTACTCACCTTTGGCCTTTAAGTACAATCTTGAGCGATTTCAAAATAAATTTGGTGGGACGATTGAGTGTGGAGATTTAGCAATTGAAGAATCAAGTGATAACTCAAAAAGCGGGGTAGAGGAGCCTCGTCTTTTGCCCTGCGGGATTTTTGGTAGATGGTCCAGGTAGTCCACAGTTAGACTTCTTGACGGGCTATGGATGTGTTTGTAAAGTAACTGTATGGAACGCACAGCAACTTACTTCTTTTGGTATTTTACATTCCCAGCCAAAGGGGTTTTTGCGAGCAAGTAATTTTTAAAAAAATACCAAACGCAGAGCCCCAAAAGGGGCTCTTTTCTGTTTCGGAGGTTGATTCAAAGTTTTCCCAAGGGAAATTTTGCATCCACCCCTGAATCAAGATCAATTATTGATTTTGATTAGTAGGATGACGGTGGAGAACAGGAGATAGTCATGAGGTCCAGTTTTGTAAGTCGTGCAGGAATCCCGGCAGAAAAAACCGGTATTCCAAAAGGTACACAAGCTCAAAAACCAGAGCCCGCTAAAGTTGTGGTGAAGAAACCCGACTCTGTTAAGGATAAGGGTTCTACCACTAGCCCAGATCCCATCTTTGGGTGGAAAAATGATTGGGCGGCAAAGTTTTAAAGTTCCATATGTCATACGACAAGCAAACCGCTTGTCGTATTTTTATTTCCCAAGTTACTTACTTGACGAGTTTAGGGGTATTAGCTAAAGTTCAGATATGGAACGACGTTCGCAAGTAGTCATTTGGATGACCAACCTCCTACTAAAGAGGGGTCTTGCGAGTTGATACGGTTCCAGCTGGAATACCGAAAACAAACCGCGAGACCCCACAAGGGTCTCGCTTTCGTTTCGGATGACGATCTTTAACAAGGAGAAGAGTGATGGCTGAAATTCTTGATATATCCGACGTACAGCTCCCCGGGGCTTCGTGGAAACTTCGAGTTGCAACCCACCAAGAAATATTTCCCAAGACAGCTGTATACCAGGCGCAAAAAGTTTTGCGTGACTGGTCAGCGGTATTCCCTAAGGGAAATACGTGGGTTGGTAGGGAATATGGAGTCCCTTCTTTGATTGTCAGGCTTGATTGTGTTGTGGAGGAGAATGGCACGCTCAAGATTTTTGAAGTCGAAGATCGTCCATGTGGAGGAGGTATTGCGAGTCATGTTGTTCCTGGCTTTAAAGATACAGTAGCCGCTCTACAGAAAGAATGGCCTCCCTTTCAATGGGTCATTGGTCCAAATCGGGAGACTGATGATGCACTATGGCTCGGTCAAGGAATTACTCTTGAACAAGCAAAAAGCATGGACGGACTATTGCTGGTTCGGTCGCGCCCAGAGGATAGAGAATTCCACTGTTTGGAACCTCGCTCAGTAAGCACTGTTCAGCACGAGGGTGATAAAAGATGCTGTGCTGAGCCACCCCTCTCGATTTGCAGTCTGCTTAAGTGGATCATCGATCCAAGTGAGCAGGCAGGAGGGTATATTGAAGGACTCCCTGGAGGACCGTTTGTAGTCAAACCCTGGAAAGGTACCAGAGCTCGTGAAGTTAGGGTTTATCTCAATGGTCACACCCCAAACAAAATTAATATGCAAAGGAAAGAAAAACTATCCTTTGGGGATTTGGAGCGATGGATGAAAGGACAACGCCTAGCTGTTTGCCAACCCCTTATTCCTCCTATGCAGCGCAGTTTCCTTCCGCAGATGAACATGATCTGCCGGGCATTCTTTGGGTACTCTCCAACCAAGGCCTCCTATATTCCTTTGGGGGGGTTGTGGATGGCAAGCAGATCTCTTGTTGTGCACGGAAACTCAGAATCTATCTCTGGGCCTCTAATGCTCGAAGACTGATCACAGTGTTTGGTGGACGCCAGCTTCGTCCACCAAACACTTTTTATAATTTCATGTACTATTTTACTTATGCAACCAAAAATTCTTATAATCCAATCACGTAAACGGCAAGAAATGGTGGCGGCAGAACAGGGAGAATACACTCGTGCCGTAGACGATAAGGCTGAGCTGGTCTTTATATCTTCGCTTGATGAGAATCTGTTATGGAATAAGCCTCAGGAGATGTTGGAGGGTGTAAGCGGAGTTATTATGGGAGGTTCAGGGGAGTTTGATTTTGATGGGGGAAGGGAAATAGACGACATGGCACGCGTAACATCCAAAGAAATTGTGACCCGAATGACACCCTTGGTTACATATATTTTGGAAAAAGAAATGCCTCTGCTTGGAATTTGTTATGGTCACCAAATAGTTTCGGAAGTAAGCGGTGTGGCTGTCGTGAACGATAAAACACAAAATAAAGTTGGCTCATTCATGGTTACTATAACTAAAGAAGGGGAGAATGATGAGTTATTTAAAAATCTTTCTGGACCATTTATGGCTCAGTATGGACATAAAGACAGTCTAGCCGAGGTCCCAGAAGGTGCAGTAGTGCTTGCAATGGGCGAAAGGTGCCGCACCTCCGCGCTTCGCTATGGAAGAGTGGGGTATACAGTGCAATTTCACCCCGAATTAACAGAATCGGATGTAAAATGGAAGTTGCAAAACTCTCCTGGCTACCTGCCTGAAGGGGTAGATATTAGTTCGATAGTTAAACCATCTAGGAAAGCATCAACAATTATTCCTCAATTTATACAACTAATTATTTCAAAGCATCAGTAAGTTGTTTTGTAAGCTCTGGAGCTATATTTGTATTGAAGTCATCACTTTTATCTACCCAATTCCCTTCGGTTAAAAAAGGTACCAGGCCGCCTTTGCCATATAAAGCCAAGCTTCGATCAATATGTGAAAGAGTGACTGCACGTAATTCACGATTTTGAGTCGTAGTACCAGCGGTTGCTGTAGTAACTATTGCAAAAAGGGCGCCGTCCATGAGTCGCGCCACCCCACCTCCCGAAGACCCAGCTTGTGCGTTAATTGGGCTACCCACAGACACCGCGTCAACTGGACCAGTTGTAGATGCAAAAGTATATAATTTCTTAACACCTGAAACAGCAGAACTAGCATACAAACTTGTCTGAATGCTTGCTCCACCTAAAAATTGAGCTGGGTACGATGCTATGACCACAGGGTCAGATTCGCTCGCAGTATCCAGAGCTAGAGTTATGTTAGGAAACTGGGACGGAAGTGGAGAACCATCAAGAGAACTTGTAACATATAGAAAAGCGTAATCGTCTTCTCCCGTTCCTGTAGCCTCCGCGCTTTTTATTTGTTGCGCGTTTGTTTGGATCCAGGCGGGCGGGAGATATGCAAGGGTTGCATGATATTTTGCAACAGCGGGGCTTCCAGTGCGTATTAAACAGTCAATCGTGTTGGGTTTGTAGTTGTGGAGCAAAAAATACTGTGCAACATGGGCATTTGTCAGAATGACTCCTTTTTTACTTACAAGGACCCCGCTGCCACTTATTGCATTAAAATAGCCGCCATTCTGGCTTGTGCATAAAATGTTGACCAAACTTTCTCGAAGAGTTGTGTTTACTGTTTCAGTGGGCAAATATGTGGGCTGCGTAGCAGGAACTTGTGGAGTAAGACTTTGAAATGGCGGTAAAGTATCCGCACTTAACGTACTTGTGGCCGGATTACTAACTAAAGTTGTGAGTTTTAGCTTTTTTGCGGGTTTGGATAGGGGGGTAGAACGGTAGGGAGGTGCAGACGTCCCTGAAGTAGTGGGTGCACTAGGGAATGAAGGAGTAATCTGATGGGCCTGTTTTGTGGTTGGAAATTTTTGAGACGTGGCGGGTGTCGGCAGATGAGGTTGCTGGCCTGTAATGGCTATGACCGCAGCGCTTAAAAGTATTGTAGTAAAAGTGAAGAGTGTAGAGAGGGGATGCATCACTGCAAAGTATACGCCCCTCTGAGATGTCGACAACGTCTTGGAAACTTAGCAACTCTCTGGTACTCTTTGAAGCGTACGAAAGCGGGATTAGTTTATTGGTAAAACATCAGTTTTCCAAACTGAGGTGGGGAGTTCGATTCTCCCATCCCGCACAGCGAAGCGTCGAGGATCACAAAAGCAAACTGCTTTGCTTTTGTGTGGGAGAATCGAAGGCCGGAAGACGCCTCGTCTCCCTTGTGAGGGCTAGTGCGCCTTGGCGACCATGAGGCGGGGCCGCGACCGAACTTTAGTTCGAGTTGTGGCCGGTTCTCCATGTACGTATGATACAAAGCCGTGCGGCCAATACTGCGACGGCAGTATAGGAACGCCTGGCCGATCTCCCATCCCGCACCACAAACAAAAAACCTCACAACTTGGTGAGGTTTTTTGTTTAGAAAAATAAGTTTATCTAACTGCTTCTTTAAGAGCCTTTGCGGGCTGGAACTTAGGTACTCGCATGGCTGGCACCTGCACTGATTCTCCCGTACGCGGGTTCCGAGCGGTCCTCGCGGCACGAGTTTTTGTCTTGAAGATACCAAGACCAGCTATTGAAACTTCGTCACCTTCTTTAAGTGTCGTGACAATCATTTCTATCATGGCCTCGACCGCACGCTCGGCGTCTGCTTTGGTTGTCCCCAAAACGCCATGCACTTTTTCTGCGATATCTTGTTTATTCATAACTACAAATAGATTAATAAGTGGAACTTACCCTGCATTGGCAGTATACAACCTCCAAAAAACCCTGCAACAGAGCCACGGGGATAGCTTTTAAGTGGTTAAAAATAAAATTGCGTGCTCTTATCGAGCGAACTCAATCGAACGGGATTCGCGAATGACCGTTACTTTAATTTCTCCGGGGTATTTGAGTTCGTTTTCTATACGAAGGGCAATGTTTCGAGCTAATTCACGCGAGGAAAAGTCGCTCATTTCTTCGGGCTTAACAAATACACGAACCTCGCGGCCTGCTGAAATGGCATAGGTTTTTTCAACACCGGCAAAAGAGGTGGCAATTTCTTCTATATCTGCCAGGCGTTTCAAATATTGTTCGACTGAGTCACGTCGGGCCCCAGGTCGGCCACCCGAAATAGCGTCAGCTACTTGCACGATAACTGACTCAACGGTTTCATATGGGTACTCCTCATGATGTGCCTGCATTGCTTTGACCACTTCTTCAGAAACTCCAAATTTCTGAAGAATTCTACGACCAATTTCGACGTGAGTCCCTTGTACCTCATGGTCAAGCGCTTTACCAATGTCATGAAGGAGAGCTCCTGCACGTGCTACGGCGACGTTAGCGCCTAACTCTTCGGCAATCATTCCTGCAATGTGAGCCATTTCTACCGAGTGCTGCAGAACCGATTGGCCATATGAAGTGCGGAAGTTAAGACGACCTAAAATCATCATGAGGCGCGGGTCAAGATTAAGCACTCCTGCTTCAAACGCTGCCGCTTCGGCCTTTTCTTTTATAATTTTATTTATTTCTGTCTTTGCTTTTTCTACAGTTTCTTCAATTTTAGCGGGTTGAATACGTCCGTCCATTATCAAGTTTTCAAGTGCAACTCTCGCGATCGCACGGCGAATAGGGTCAAATGAAGATAATAGAATTGAGCCAGGAGTATCGTCGATGATTATTTCGACTCCAGTTGCGCGCTCGAGGGCTTTGATATTGCGACCTTCTTTGCCAATGATTTTGCCCTTCAACTCGTCGTTTGGGATAGTAATAGCGGTAGCCATTGTGTCAGATGCAACTGAGTTACCCAAGCGATGAATCGCAGTGGTTAAAATCTCCTTTGCCCTCCTTTCGAGGCGCTCCATCCCGTCTCTTTCAAGTTTGGCGACTCGCATCATCAAGTCTTCGTCAGCTTCATGTTGGAGTTCTTTGTACAACTGCTCGATCGCGGCTTCCTTGGTGAGTCCTGCGACTCGCGCTAGCTCTCGACTGCGCTCCGCAAGGAGGGTGTCTGCGCGCTCTTTAATTGCTTTGATTTCTTCAATTTTAGCTTTTACTGCTGTTACTTCCGCGTCCAACTCTCGTTGTTTGCGGTCTAAAGACTCCTCACGTTTAAAAACGCGCTCTTCTGCGCGGGTTATTTTGTCTTCTTTTTCACGTAATTCAACGTCGGCTGTGGCAACTTTTTGCTTGGCTTCTTCTTCGGCAGCGTTGGTTATGTTTTTGGCATCCTCGCGTGCCTCCAGAAGAATTTGTTTAATCTCAACTTCTATCGAGTTCTTGCGGCCGAGTGAGAGTAATAGGCGAAATACGTAGCCAATTACCGCCCCCATGAGCCCCGCAAGCGCTAAAAGCGAGAGTAGGACTTTTAATGACATATGAGAAAATATACATAGAGTTAATGGTGTTCAAAACAGGGAAACAAAACAGGCCTAACCACCTGGTCAGTACGTCAACAATAGCAAAAAACCCCTCTTGCGGCAACGTTCTATTTATTTGGAATTTTTAGATGCCGAGGTGTGCTTTGTAACAAAAATTTCGTCCACAACACCGTATTTTTTAGCTTCCTCAGCGCTCATAAAGTAGTCGCGTTCAACATCCGCTTCAATTTTGGAAATTGGTTGTCCTGTAGCACGCGAGAGAATTTTATTTAGCCTTTCGCGAGTAGCAATTATGTGGCGGGCAGTAATTTCAATATCAGTAGCCTGGCCCTGAGCTCCTCCCCAAGGTTGATGGATCATAACTTCTGCGTTAGGGAGTGCAAAGCGCTTGCCCTTGGTGCCACAAGCGAGGAGTATTGCCGCAGCTGACGCTGCCATACCAACACACACCGTTGCAACGTCAGGTTTGATGTAACCCATGGTGTCGAGCATCGCCAAGGCAGAAGTGACAGAGCCACCAGGGCTATTGATATAAAGAATAATATCTTTTTTAGGATCTTCAGAAGCTAAGAAAAGGAGTTGGGCTATGGTAAGGTTGGCCACGTTGTCGTCGATAGGTCCACCCAAAAACACAATACGGTCTTTAAGCAAGCGGGAGTAAATGTCAAAAGCTCTCTCACCAGAAGGCGACTTTTCGATCACCATAGGCACTAATTGATTGTAGATGGTTGCATGCCCTGAGTTTATTGAAGGGTGTTTATTTTCTTGCATGTGGCAATACTACCAAATTGAGCCTTGTTGGCAATTTTTCTATTTTGTAGTTTACAATAGACCTATGATTAAAGAGTTGCAGGATTTTGGATTGTCAGACAAGGAAGCAAGGGTATATCTGGCAGCCCTAGAGATTGGCCGTGCAACAGCCGACCAGTTAGCGAAACATTCAAAAATTGTACGCTCGACAACCTATGTTCAATTAGAGTCGCTCATGAAAATGGGTCTCATGAGTACCTACGAAGAAGGAAAGAAAACTTACTTTGCGCCAGAGTCGCCCGAGCTCCTCAAACGCCTTCTTATAAAACAAAAAGAGGAAATGAGCTTTAAAGAGCAAGGTTTACTTTCTGTGCTCCCTATACTGCTCCAACAATTTGAAGGTGCGGGCGAGCGACCGGTAGTGCGCTTCTTCCCCGGCAAAGAGGGGATTACGGCAGTAAGAGAAGAGATGTTAACCACTAAAGAAAAGAAAACATACGCTATTTTTTCTCCTGAGCACCTTGCAAAACTTTATTCTCAAGAATACTTAGACGAGTATTCAGACAAGCGTAAGGCATTGGGAATACATTCCAAAGGAATATACCTCTATAAAGAATATTTTAAACAGGCCGGTCTAGATTCTTTGACGGAGCGACGTTTCTTGCCTCCAGCCATTTTTCCTTTAACAGTAGAAATAAGTTTGTTTGATAATAAAACAGTAATTTTTCCACTTGCCGGCACATTATTCGGTATGGTTATTGAAAGTGAACAAATCACTGCAAGTATGAAAGTAATTTTTAATTTTCTTTGGGGGCAAGCTGAATCTGGGACTAAGTAAAGCAATTGCGAGTCAAAGTAATGCTAGATTGAAATATTGAGGGGCCGGAAATCTTTTAATGATCTCCGGCCCCGACGCTTCTGAGTCTTGTATAACCCAGAATTTTACATGACTAACGGGTCGAGCTTAGTAGCCGTCGCCGCCAATGAATAGAACTAGGTCCATAGTGTCATTCCTTCAACTAAGCCCGGATTTCGGCACAAAGTCTAGTGAGATACCGAGCTGGAAGCCTATCCCAGAGCCCAAACGAACTCTATTGATAGCCTAGCATTTTCATGACACAATGTCAAGCATTTGTCTAGTTATAATATTTGAGTGCCAGTGTGTATTGAATTATTATAAGTAAAAAAACCTATAAACAAAGGGTTTTTTACTAAATATTGACAATAAGTGCCAATATGGCTTGACAAAAAACCAAAACTGACTATAATGCAGCTGTCATTGAGGTTTGACACTGTCTTCGGGGAAGCGGAAGTAACCCCAAGGGCAGCCGAACTTTGACAGTTTAATAGGTAAACAACTGCAACGAAGGTATGTGACATATGTGATCCCTTTGTTCGGCTCAAGATTTAGCGCTACAGGCTTTTAGGCCCACCTGCATATAAAAGGGTGCCCGCGCGACACCTGAGCCGAACTATAGGGATCGTGTATACACACGATCCAACAGCGTTGCGGCTGGCCACCGCAATCCGTCCGCTCCCGGATGGCCCTTCGCTGCCTATTTGGCAGGAAGAGATATCTCACGCTTTTAATGTGGGAAGAGAGGTGGCTGTTGACCCCAGCCAGGCCTGAAGAGGCGAAGGTAAAAGCTGCAGCGTGTGTTTTCATCGGACAGTCCGAGCACGCTGCAGCTGATACCAGTAAGCAAAGTTAATTGCGCGATCATGCGTACCCGCACCTCGGGGTTTTCAGGGG
Organism: Candidatus Adlerbacteria bacterium; assembly: GCA_043784925.1. Taxonomy (GTDB): domain Bacteria; phylum Patescibacteriota; class Minisyncoccia; order Phycocordibacterales; family SBAW01; genus GWA1-54-10. The sequence goes on along the minus strand of JAYVXU010000023.1, from coordinate 7,818 downwards.
TTAGGAAAAACGCCATGAAGGCAATTGTTCAAATTTCTGGCAAGCACGTCGTTGTCGAGACTGTCGCCACCAACGACTATGCGGCAAAGGTGCATGGGGATGTGAAAATCTTCGACCTTCACCGGCATGTGCAAGGCATGCCAAGGGGGACGACTAACCGCCCTAATAAGGCACTGGTCGCGTCCGCCATGGCCAAAGATCCAAAGAGGACGGTTGGGGATCGTTTTCGGGGTATTGACTCTCGTGGCGACACAACGCCGAAAACCACCAAAGCAGTTTTGGAAGCGTTGGCGGCGATGACGCAGGATCCAATCCTGCTGGAGGTTCTCGAAGAATAAGCGCCATCATGGCGCCAACCCGCACCTCGGGGGACAGGGGTTGGAGAGTGTCATGTCACAGTATACCGCGCAGACCATTCTGCCCGCTAGCTTCTTCGACATCAAAGTCGAGTGGCCCGAGGATTGGAGTGGGGACTATAAGGACGACGCAGACCACAAGCAGTGGTACTACGCCCGAAAGGCGCAAGCCCTGTTGGTGTTGATGCGGGGTATCCCGCGTCGGCGTCGTATCCGTCGGTGGGTGAAGGAGGTTCGCTTTCTCGAGAGTCTCGAGGAAGTTGACTCCTGCGCCTGCCCCCGTCTAGCCCAGTGCCTCCAACAGGAGTACTGGGAGCATATCCTATACTTCAAAAGAGTGCTGGGTGTGACGGACTTGGAGGCAGGAAAAAACCTGTCTGAGCAACAGAAGAGGCTCGCAGTGTACACTGCCAAGCCTCACAAAAATTCCGCGCAGCTAGCAACTGTGCGGCCAACGAAATCTTGACGCAATCTTGCGCGCCCGCACCTCGGGGTTCAGGGGTTGGAGAAGTGGGATGTACGATAAATATCGTGTTCTGGCTGAAACCCAGACCGTTGAGGAGGTTCGTCTGGCGGCAAGATATGCCGCCACAAACCTCGCGACTGCCCTCAGGAAACTGGGGATGGAGGTCTCTGAGGACCTCGTACAAACGTCTGCGAAAGCGGGCGCCGAAGAGGCCCTCTATAACCCGGAGGCGTCGTATGATAAATACGACCCTAGGGTTTAGGAGGATGGCCCAGACGAGCCATACTAAAATCGTCCATTCTGCACACTAGCGAAATGGTTCGCTGACAAATGAGGATAGAAGGATGACCAAAGGAGAGGATGACTATAGGAACCGTCTTTTAGCTGCTCGCAGACGGGCAAATTTATCGATGACGGGTATGGCGAAAACGCTATGGACCCCCCGTCCCACCTACTCCTAATGGGAGAATGGTGTGCGTAGGACACCTGGTTCTGCGGTAAAATTGGCAGAATTACTTTTTCCCTTATTAGAACTGCCAGAGGAAAACACCCTCGGCGGGAAAATATTAAGACTTGCCGACGGCAATCGGAGTATCCAAGATATTAAAAAAATAATTGGATGTTCGCAGACCGCCGCTTACGATGCGGTAAAGATATTAAGAGAGAAAGGGTTTAGTCCAAAGTTTCCTGGGTATACCTACTCGGGGAAGTATAAGCAACCTTCGTAGGAAACAAAAAATTCCGCGCTAGACGTGCGTTCGTCCCATGAAAACCTTTTTGAGGAGTAAGTGCCATGCTTATGATCCACTTCACTCCTCAAAATAACGTGAGGAGAGTCCATCGCGAAGGCATTGCGTCTTCGCAGTACAGTGTTCGCGATAAACGTGCGGATGGTGTATACGCGTTGCCGTTGCTGCCAATGATTGGACGCACCACGACCCACATGTGGCGCAGAACTCTGCGTCAGGGAAATGGTGGCCAAACACTGGTGGCAGTTGTTTTTCGGGTGAAGGAGGTTGAGCCAGTCTACTGGTTTGACGACTTTACCGAAAACGGATTTTCAGGAAGGCATCTGTTGCTGTCTGCAGCAGATGCCGCGAAACGGATGATCATGATTGCCGATCGTACCAGCTTCTCTTTTGAAGAGTGGCTGGATGTAATTGGCTGTCCTTTGCTACGGGAATTCAAGGCGCGTGAGGCGGCGTTTGCTCGCTTCAACACGCGTTTTGGAACACGCCCGTTGCAGTCCAAAGCAGAGTTGCAGGAAATTGAGCATCTCAGAAGTGAGTGGCTTACTTCTCGCGCCGGTGGCTGGATGGGCAACCTCCCCGAGGTTGTCATCCCACGCCGAATTCTTGCTTCGGAGATCGTTCGGATCGAAACCGAAAATCGGCCGCGGATGGACCAACCTCGCACCTGAAATGGAGGGGATTAACCGAACCGGCGTGAACCGGGACTGTGCTTGTGGTGCAAAACGCAAGTACTGTCGAGATCGCTCTCGACTAGAGTGGGGACTCATACATAGCTGTAGTTAGTCACTACTGCACAATGCATGAGCGAGACCACGAACGAGCGAAAAATTTTTCTCAAAAAGGAGATGGGAAATGAAAACAGTTGTTTTTAAGAAGCAGGCGCCCAAGCAGCGAAATTTCGTTGCTAAGGCACTAGCTGGGCCACAGTTTCGCACGCAAATCGTGCGGAGCCAAAAACAATATTCCCGCAAAGGGAATACCGTCATCAATTACAAAAACGATGGCGGACACTTATCGACTCGGGATTCGAATCAAAACGAATCGTGAGCCGATTGTGTTAGTGAAAAGGAGGAGATCGTGACACGCTTTGGTTCGTTTTTGCTTGGGTTGATTTTGCTTTGCCTCTCCACGATATTGCTGAAATTGCATGTTGTGTATGGGGTGGGAATTCAGCTGGAAAATGCGCGCGACACCCATGAATGGGTATTAGGTTGGATGCTTCTTGCGGCAGTGTACGTGGTGGTTCCCATTATGGGTATCTGTTACCTACATAAAGCATTTAACCCGCCGAAACAAAAATAACTGCGCCACATGGCGTAACCCGCACCTCGGGGTCTGGGGTAGGAGTAGGGAAATGATTTCTTCAGCGAGAGCCTTCACAACCCTCGCATAGCTGTCAGTCTCAAAAAGATGGAGATTGCCCGGAAAAGAGCAATGCAAAAAATTGCTTGCTTTACCCTCGCATAGCGCCGGTGTTTCGGACCCGACTGCCGAAGAAATTGTGGCCGAACTCAGTGGGTGAGGTGATTATGTGAAAGGAGAGCAAAAATAACCGTCATCGAAATTACACGATGGCGGACACTATAGAGTTTAGGAATTTAAGATTGAAGAAACTGAGATTCGCAGACTCTTTGTGTCTATATTAAAAATAAGTAACAACATATGAAACAAAACACGGTAGTGCAAGCAGCGTGGGGTTCGTATGTAGCAAAATCGGACCATAAGCAGCCGCGAAGCAATTCAAGTAAAAGAGGTATTACTCATCGATCGCGCCAAGAACTGCGCGAGGCTTTGGCGAGCGCACTTATGCAAAAGTTGGTGTAGCTATTTTCAAAAATAACTAAAAACATAGTACAAAACGAATTGTGCTATGCTTTTGGTATGGAAAAATTTTCTAGTGCCCCTAAACCCAAAGCAAAAATAGCTACACCTGAAAAAGCTACTCTACAGGGAGAAAGTTTGCTTGCGATTAAATTGCGCGAAGCTGCAGAAAAGAAAAAAGGAGGATTTGTAGCACAAAGTATCGAAACTTTTGATAAAGAAAATAATACTGAAATTGATGACAAAAAACTCCTCGAACTTGTAGACGTTTTTTTTCAAGGCGTTGAGACAGATCAAACCTCTATTGACCAAATAATTTTATATATTAAGAGTAATCCTAATGAAAAACGCTATCGCGCTGAAATAATTGAAAATATATATCGACAGTATTTGCATGACGGAGCTACACCTGATCTTGAAGGAGTACTGCTCCTCATGGAAATTGAAAAAGCAGGAGGTGCTTCGCTTTTTAGTCCCGCACTGACGCTTGAACTAAGTCAGTCTTTCGACACATCCAGACTTGAGAAATATGCCTATATGGCAGCACAATCAAAGGACTTGCAAACAGTCGTAAAGCTACATAAAATATTAGATTTTTTCCAAATATATAATAATTCATATCATAATGTTACCCCCGATTTAGAGGAATATTCTTTGCTGCGAGAATACAGAGATTGGGTTCCTCAGACAATGGACACCACCATGCCCCTTGTGGTGGATGAGGTGGGTATGCTTTCAGATAATTATTTACTAAAAAAACATACTGGGGACGCTCGTGCTAGCGCTGATTTATATGGAGCTAAAATAAACGGAATGCCAGGTTCTCCTGGTGGTATGAGCGATGATACTATATTTAGCCATAAGGTTTTAAGAACCTCAAACGAACTACGTCGTGCATTACATATTTGGGATGGTTACCCTATTGCAAATGAAGTGGTACCACTTGCTCCAGGATATGTGGGGTACTATACGCACGGCAATTTGGAAAAAGTATATCTATACAACCCTCTTGAATCGGAGGATTCCTTACACGCCGAAGATGCAGAGTTTATAGCAAAAAATAATCCTGAATTAAACTGGATATATGAAGATTTAAACATCCGTATGCCCACTCACCTCCACTCTTCTCGTGGTTTGGGTAAGTTAAGAAGTATTTGGAAATTGAACGATAAATTAAAGGAAGATGACCAGTTTTATTTTGATATAAGCAGAATAGATATGGCTAATCTGCACCCAACGGTTAGTTCGGACCTACTTAGAAGAAATTTCGAGTATCTACAAAGAGCTCATGCTGATTCAGAAACAACCTCGCACCCCCTTACTGCAGAACAAATTCAGGAAAAACTTTTTTTAGGGAGAAAGTCTACAGAGCAAGAGTATTTATATAATTATTTTTCAAGCTTTAGTATGCGAGAAAAAATTGAAGCAGAGTTTACTATTTCTATTAGTTCTTTAAAATTTGCCGAACAATTTGCTTTTTTGGAAATGTTGAGCGGTGCTGAAACAGAAGATTTTTTAATCACAAAAAAACTTTGTTCAGATTTTGGAGTCAATTTTTTGCGTGTATTTCTTGTAACGAGGGAAGATCCTATTCTCCAAAAGAATATAATTGCATTTTCACAGCAAATTTCTCATGAGACGGGAGAAGAAGTTTTTGGTGCGTATGGGAAGCTGATCGATTCAATAGATTCTGTTGGTGAGTACTTGAGTGAGGCATTTAAGGTTGAAGAAAAAGGTGCAACAGGTGCTGTGATCGAACGTATGTTTGAGCGTGCGAGAAGTTTGCTTCGAAACGTACACGCGCATAATGAAGACCCTCAAAAATTACTCGAGTTGGTGCAATCGGTTCAGGCGGATATCCACCTCTTTACTGACGCCTGCCGAGTGTTACGAGCACGAGGAGAGCTATCTCTGGAAAAGATTAAAGACGCATCGTTTGAGCAGGTTGAGGCAGGAGAGATTTCTCCTCAAGATAAAGAAGTTATGCAAAAAATTTGGGAGTCGCACTACGGAGGAAAATATGAATCGAAAAACCTTGAAGATGCTTTGAGAAAGCAGTTTGAAGAGTCTTTTGAAAAGCCCAATACCCACTTTTATCTTTTTAAGCATAAAGGAGAAATAGTGAGCTATTTTTCATCTGGAATGGTAGGGATGAGTGAAGAAGAGAAGCCAAAAAAACACCTGGCTTCCTTCCTGACGAGCCAGTCGTACGAAGGAGGCAACTTAGGTCAAGCGGTGATGGAAAAAGGTTTGGATGAAGAGCAAAAAGGCTCAATTTTGGTTGGTGAATGTGATACTAACGTAGTTACAACTCCAATCGTTGAGAAATATTTTGAAAAGTATAACTTTTTAGGAGTGCGCTGGTATGAAGAGGACGGTGAGCCTACTTTAGCACTCGAGCGACGAGAGGGAGAACCTTTTAAAACAAAACTACTATCTAAAGAAGAGGTGCGAACAAAAGCTACTGATTCTGTAGAAACAGAAACTGAAAAATATAGAGTAACAGACCAGGTGCCCGACTTTAAATCAGAGTTAGAGGGAGGCTTTGTGCTGACGCGCTATTTTGTAGAGACAGATAAGGAAACAGGCCAGAAAAAATATTATACAGCGTTTGAGTTAGATTCAGATGCCAAGCCCAAAATCTCCTAAGGTTTAACTTCAGGAGATTCGTGAATAATTCCTTCGGCTTGAGGTTTCGGTGTATAGGCGAGGGGGTTATTCCATGCAAATTCAAACAACGTGCGGTGCATGGCTGAAATTTGGGGGTCGGTAATTATCACGCCAATTTTTTGCACACCAAAGGTGAGGTAGGAGACTTTGTTGTCATATATTTGCATAGTTGCGCCAAAAGCAGGGCTAGGCCAGGGGATAAGACGCTCCTCAGTCACGGTGTCCATATGGCCCGCATAAACTAACTTCCTGTTTGCTGGGGTGTCGATTGCAATATTTCGTTTTTTAATACCACGTTTTTGTCGAGCCAGCCCAAAAGCTCTGCTAATTTCGGGCACCTCGCTCTCGATTGTTGCTATGTCTATGTAGGCGCAGATTTCAGTTTTGGAGGTAAGGGCATCGTCGAGTATCGCTTTCATGCCTTGAACTCCTTCAAAAAATTGTACTCCGGGCTTGCCAGAGACAAGGTTAAAGTCTGAGACAAGTTTGGAAATTGTGCCTTCGAGCGCAGTTTTTGCATTTTGAGCAGCTTCAAACTTTTTGTCCAAAATTTCTTTGAGTTTGAGGGGGTGAGCGGGGGTAAAAACTGCAACGGCGGACTTTGTTTCGTCTTTTTCGACTAACCCAAGCCTCTCTAGGTCGCCCAGCACCTTATATATGAGTGGGCGCGAGAGGGCGACTTTGCGGTGTATGCGGCTTGCCTGCAGGGGCCCATGTAAAATGAGCGTTTCGTACACAAGTGCCTGGTCGGGGGTTAAACCAGCCTCAACCAAGCTCTTGCTGTTTGATGGTTGGTGAGAGTCCATGTGTGTAGTATACCTCTGCTACCTCCGCTGCTCTAAAGGGTCTTATATTTCTAAAATTTTTGCTTCAGTTTGAGCAAAATATTCGATTTCAGATTTTTTCTTTTCAAAAATCTTATACGTGGCGAATACCGAGAGATTACCAAATGTGCATAGTAAGCACTTCACCCTCGAGCTACTCTCGGCGATGAGCCATGAAAACTGCTTGTCTTTTGTTATAAATATAGCAACTTCGTTCGCCCTGCACCACTCAAATATTTGAGAGTCTTGCGCGTCGGCACTTAACACATCTTTCACAATCAAAAATTCATGTTCGGAAAATATTTTCGCTATTGTGCTCGGAAGATTATTATCCAGCAATAGTCTCATGAGAAGTTGTGCTTTTTGCGCTTACACTTAGTACATTAGACGCGTATGCAAGCGCTGCATAAATTGCCTCTTTTGTTAGCTCAGGAAAATGAGCTTCTATGGTCTCTACGCTGTCCCCCCCCGCAATATATCCTAAAATATCTGAAACAGAGATACGCGTCCCTTTTACACAAGGCGCGCCAAATCGTATTTGACTATTGATCAATATACTTTCATTCATATAGAAACAGTACCAAATAAGAGTATGTCTTGCAAATAGTATGATTTATGGGAGCAAATTAAAATCCCCTCCTGTTGAAGGATATAAGCTGCAGCGATACAAATTGGAGTAGTACAAATTGTCACAACAACGTGACAGAAAAAACCTTATTTTTCATAAAACATTGCTAACCATAGTTATTTTATGTGACAACAAAAGGAAATTCTGTAACATACTGCTTGACAATTAGCAATGCTGGTGCTATACTGTGCTTAGATACCGAGGACGTCTCCCTACCCCTTAATACGAAGTCTTGGTAAATTAACTTCTAAAGATTTCACACACTGATGGAACTCTTCTTCCATCATACACTCATACGCGG